>JAITVM010000211.1 GCA_031285815.1 Clostridiales bacterium
CGGAAAAACGGGGCAATCAAATAATTGTAGTTTAACCCATAACAAAAAAAGAAGGTCGGGTATTATGATAAAAATAGATGCCAGGGGCGAAGATTGCCCTTTGCCTGTTATAAGGGCAAGAAAAGCATTAAACGGCATAGAAAAAGACGGCGCGGTGCGGGTATCAGTTGATAATAAAATAGCCGTGCAAAACCTAGAAAAAATGTCAGGCGTGATGGGGCATAAAATAGAAATAAAACAGGTTTCGGATAGCCATTATGATGTATTAATAATTAAGGGCGAAGGCCGCCTTGAAGAAGCGGCAGCAGAAAACTCAGGAAGCGGGGCGGTCATAGTTGTATCAAGCGACAAAATGGGCGAGGGTAGCGGCGAATTAGGCAGGACCCTGTTAAAATCATATATATTTGCATTAAGCGAACAGGAAATAAAACCGGGGAAAATGATTTTTTATAACAGCGGGGTACGCCTTACCACAGAAGGTTCGGATTCGGTTGATGATCTGAAAAGCTTAGAAGCTTCCGGTGTCCAGATTTTTTCTTGCGGCGCATGTTTAAATTATTATGGGCTAACAGAAAAATTACTGGTGGGTTCGGCCACAAACATGTATGATATTATATCATATACCATGGGCGCCGCTTCTGTTTTAAAGCCATAATATTATGGAAGAATATTTTATTGCCGTATTTGCTACGGCCCATTTGGCTATACATTCTGAAAAGATAATCAAAACTAAATTCCCCAGCGCAAAATTAATCCCATTGCCCAGCGAAATTTCCAGCGGGTGCGGGCTCTGCCTAAAAATTATGCCTGAAAGCCTAGACGGGGTTATCCTAGAATTTAAGGAAAATAATATTTCCTTTGACGGGCTTTATAAAATAATAAAAAAAGGCTATTCAAAAATATTGGAGCCCATACAAATACTTCTTTAATTATTTATTCACACCCAGATGTTTAGGAAATGATATAGATATGTATTTTATATGTAACCCCCCGCAAATATAATATGTTCATACAAAATTTACTTTTTATTAATAATATATATTTATTTAATGGACAAATGAATTAAAGGGTAGATTTTGAAAATATTTTTTAAAATGGCCCTTACTAATGTTCAAAAAAATTATTAGTAGGTGTAAATTTCAGTTTTGGGGGGAGTTTCAATGAAAAAGAATAAAGCTGTATCTGCTGTTATCGCTTTGGCTGTTATGCTTTCGCTTACAGCCGCAGGGACTTATGCGTGGTTTATAACACAGCATGAATCGCAAAGCGTAGACGTTAGCACCGGTACGATTGACGCATGTGTTTCTGCGTTTTCGAGACCGAAGGAGAACCTTTTGCCAAGTGAGGTCCATGAAGTAGACTTGCATCCGACCAGTATAAGTAATTCTGGTTCACGCGATATGGTTGTTAAATTTAGCATTGGCGATGTTTCAAAAGCACATTTGAAAGAAGGCCAGGTACCAACCGATGATTTAAAAAGCGATTATACTTTAGGTGAAGACGGCCTTTGGTATTTAACAAAAGAAAGGCTTATGGAAGTTGCACAATTTGATATGATTGATATGTCGGAGTTTTTCCCTTGGGAAATTATTGACGGCAATTATTATGCTTATATCCCAGCAAGGCAAAACTATTACGTTGGCAGGGGCCAGGTTACAATATTACCGGAACTGGGTGGCAACGTACTTCAAGCGGATGAGACTAATACAGTAGATAGGCAATTTGAGCATGGGGCCAGCTTATCGGTAGCTAATAGTATTTTAGGCGTACAGAATACTAAACAGGCATGTGATGAGATATTTGGCACAGATATAGCTAGCAAATTTCCAGACAGCTGGTTTGAATAAAATTAAATAATTAGGTTTATAAAAGGCGGCTTGTTAGATTGGCCGTTTTTTTTGCCGTTTGGCAAACAGTGCAAAATATCCCTTACATGCCATTTCATATTTATCGGCATATGTTGGTAAAATAAATATAGGCATAAAAATTTTTTACGAATGAAAGGCTTTAAATGAGAATAGCTTTATGTTATATATAAGTAAAGCTGTTTGACATACGTGTTTTACTGCGCTAGTGCGTCCGCATTTTCATCTTGTAAAACACAAGCCAAACTGGATTTTAAAAAAAAGAGAGGCGGGGTATAAATGGTATTTAACGAGGATTTAGAAAGGGTTATGGAGTATTTTAAGAGTTCCGGTGCATTCTTGACATCATCGGCGGAAGGCAAAACTAACACAATGACAATATCTTGGGGCGGCATTGGCTTTTTGTGGAACAAACCATGCTTTACTGTCTATGTGAGGCCGCAGAGGTATACGCGGGGTTTTATTGATAAATCAAAAAGTTTTACGGTATCAGTACCATTCGGAGGACTTAAAGAGGAACTTAGCATTTGCGGCACGAAATCAGGCAAGGATATAGATAAATCAGAAATAGTAAATTTTATCCCGGCAAAACAGGTAAGCCCGCCTATTGTGGAAGGCTGCGGCGCTTATTATGAATGTGTTGTTAGGTATGTGCAGCGGTTTGGCCCGGATTTGCTGCCGGAGGATATTAAAAATAATATTTACCCTGATGCGGATTTCCATTATGTTTATTTTGGCGAGATAGTAAAGCGCTATTAAAATTAAAGGGCCAAAAAATGAAGCCCCCTATATCACGGAAAGGCTTCATTTTTTGGTTCAGTCTTCATCTTCCATCAATACGGCTGTTTTATAGACAGGCGATTTTAGGGTATTAAAATATTCCTCTATTTGGTTTAATTTTTCGTAAAGCTTGATAAACTCGTTTTCTTGAAAATCATGGACGTATTTTTGAATAAGGTAATTATAATCGTCTTGAAACTCTTTGATCAAGGTTTTTTGAGTTTGGATTGTGCTAGCAAAATTTGTCATTTGCGACACAGCGGAAGCCTTGATATCGTTTGCTTGAAACTCTGCGTTTTTAATTATATTATCTGCGGCTATTTGAGCGTTGACGATAGCGTTTTTTATAGCAGTATCTTTTTCCCGGTAGCTCTTCAAAACAGACTCCAATTTTTCAATATAAC
>JAITVM010000243.1 GCA_031285815.1 Clostridiales bacterium
TCATCTGATTTAACAGAATAATCGCCTAATAAACTTTTGTCCAGCTGGGCCCTATAAGTTTTAGTTGTGGTTGAGACATAATCGGCACCCCTCATGCGCCCTTCAATTTTTAGCGAATCTATGCCTATGCTACATAATTCTTTAAGCATGCCAAGCGACATGATATCTTTTGTGCTCAGTAAATAACCCGATTCTATAGGCTCATTATCTTTTAATAATTCAAACGGCATACGGCATGTTTGGGCACACCTCCCCCTATTCCCGCTACGCTGCCCAATTATTGACGACATAGTGCATTGCCCAGAATATGAAACACAAAGTGCCCCATGTACAAAAACTTCAAGCTCCAGCCCTTTTAAATCAGGCTCCCCCTTGATAGCTTTTATTTCTTCCAAAGACAGCTCCCTGCTTAAACAAATCCGGTCAAACCCTATAGAATATAAAAATTTCGCCGATTCTGCATTATGGGTTGTCATTTGTGTACTGGCATGCAGCTTAATGCCCTTAAAATTTTGTTTTATAAAAGCCGCTGCCCCAATATCTTGAACGATAAACGCATCGGCCCCATACTCATACATCCGGGCGGCAAACTCTAAAAGCCCTTTAAGCTCGCTGTCTTTATATAAAGTATTTAATGTGATATAGGATTTTACGCCCCTTAAATGGGCGTAGGCAATTATTTCTTTAAGCCTTTCATCGGTAAAATTTTCTGCCGAAGCCCTTGCGCTAAAATTTTTACCGCCTATGTAGATTGCATCGCACCCATTATTTACAGCAGCAGCCAAAGCTTGCTCTGACCCTACTGGGGATAATAATTCTGGTAATTTCAAAATATATACACCTCAATTGTTTTTTTCGTTCCCAAAAGTCTCAATATATTCTTCAAGCTCCCGCTCCGCTTTTTCCAGCTCTAGCCGGGCAGCATCCAATTCGCCTTGAATAATTTTAACTTTTTGTTTCAAAATATGGTTTTCTGACTCAGCCATATTTTTTTCTGAAAATTGCGCCTCCCTATCTTTTAGGAGGCTATTATATTTGCCCTGTAGCTTTATATAGTCGTCAGCAATATTTATTGTCAATACCAAGAACTTTATCTGGGTATTTATTGCCGAAGACGAAGTTGTTTTATATATTTCAGATATTTTCCTGTTAATATGGCTAGCAACCTTTTGGATATGTTCCTCCGGGTCTACGGATACTAATTTATATACTTCACCGTCTATTATAACTTCTACACAATTTTGTTCCAAAACCCAATCACCTTCTAATTCTATAGGGGCAAGAGTAAGCGGTTATTCCCTTTTATAGATTATAACATATAAATTATCATAAACAATATTTGAATACCGCAAAATTAGTTCAATAAAAAATACTATATTATGTATAATTAACCAATTCTTAATTAATACTAATGATAGAGCAAATTTGTTTGGCATAGGCGTTTTGTAAGCTAAGCTGGATTTGCTATAAATAAAATAAAAGGCAGGTAAGTTATATGAAAAAAATATTGCTATTAACAATTACCCTTATGCTAGCCCTGGCCCTTCCGCTGTACGCAGAGGAATATGAGGCGTATGTTATACAAGATGGCGACACACTGTATAACATAGCACAGAATTACGGCACCACAGTCGACGAAATTATTGTCATTAACCCCGAGCTTGAAAACCCTGACTTAATAGTTACTGGAAGCGAAGTCAAATTACCGGCAGGTGGCTCCCAAAGCGAAGAGGCATTTAACCTATTTAAGAAAAAAGATGCCCCTGTTGATGAGTCGATACAAAAAAATTCTGAAGCCGAAAAAGTCTTGGAGCTGGTAAACGCCCAAAGGGCCGAGAATGGTTTGAAACCTTTAGCCGTATCAAAAGAGCTGACAAAGATGGCTAAAGAAAAATGTGAAGACATGTCCCAAAACAATTATTTTGGCCACGATAGCCAAAAAAATGGGCGTATCACAAATATATTAGCACAGAAAAAAATTAAATACCAAATAGTCGGCGAAAACCTTGCGCGCAACTTCCAATCCGCTGACAAAGTTTTTGAGGCTTGGATGAAATCTGATAGCCACCGCACAAATATCCTCCATAAAGATTTTGACCAAACAGGCATATATTATTTACAAACAGAAACCGGCAGTTATTGGGTCCAAAACTTTATAGACGCTGAATAATTTTACGGTTAATAATTTGGTAGCTGTATAATTGCGCTTATTAAAATTAATACTACTGTAAGAGGTGATTTAGTTGAAACCTATTACAGTAGTATTTTTTGTGGCGTCACTAATGTTATGTGGGTTTAAAAACATCAATAATGAACCGGCAATACCGGAAAATATACTGCACATGACTGAGGTTTACCCAGAAACTAAAGTACTTATCGATTATTACAAAGAGGCCTGTAAAGACAAAGGGTATTACACCAGGGAAATTGACATAACAAGCGACCTATTAACCGACGATGTCCCTTTATTTTTGCAATGGGACAAACGCTGGGCATTTTTAAATTACGGCAAAGAAACCATTATTGCCACCTCGGCTTGCGGCCCGGTTTGCCTTTCTATGGTACAATGCTATTTTTATAAGGATAAGCCAAAAACCCCGAAGGATATGGCGGGGTTCAGTTATAAAAAAGGCTTTTATACAGAAAAAGTAGGCACCTCCGGCGCGCTTTTTTTAGATGGGGCATATGATTTTAATTTAAAGCCAAAGGTAATACCTGTTAACAACCAAGAAATTAAAAAATCTTTAGACGGGGATAAAATTATTGTTGCACTGGTTAAAGAAGGGCATTTTACTGTCGGGGGCCATTATATTATTATTAAGGGGTATAATGAAAACGGCGATTATCTGGTTAATGACCCCAATAGCTTAATTAATTCTAACAAAGCTTGGCCGCCGGAGGTTATTATAAACGAAAGCAAAGCGTTATGGGCTATTGGGGTTAATTGAAATTAATTTTGTGCCAGCTGTGTGCTTTGACACCCCGCTGGCTTTAGCCATGTGGGGCGCCAAGTATATCCACACTAACTATTGGGTTAATAACAATACCGGCTAAAGCTTGTTCTTCAGCGCCTTTATATTCTAAATATAAGTTGTGATTATATTTCCGCAATATTTCAAATATGCCAAACCCGTCGGCAGAAAACTCATTTGAAAACTTTTCCCCTACCCTAATAATATCTTCTTTAATTATCCCCTCAAACAGGGCCTCCAGCTCATTAACTTCCCCAGCGCCTTCGTAGGTAGAAAAAAAACCCGGCGCCCTGCCTTTACATTTAACTTCAACATCACAATAAATAAGGCCGCCGGATTCATAACAATTAACCCTGGATGTAGGCCTGGTTATTTTAAGGGCTATTGGCCTGCCTTCAAAATCAGCCTGTAATACCATGCCCCCGCTTAGATTTTTAAAATGCATATAGCCATTTAAGTCACCCTCATTCAAAAAACCAGCCAGTTTATTATTTTTGATAAGCCCAGCCCCGCCTATGCAGGCACTTCCGCTATCTGCAGTTATTTTTGGCATAAGTGCCGACCCGGAGCCCCCCATTTGTTTTACAAAGGATTCTATGGTCTGTTTAAAAGCTTCCTTATTTTTAGAAGAGTAATTCCTATAATAATCTGCAATAAAACTACCTGCCAGCCCCTCGCCATTTAATTCTGCGCAAAGGACCCCACGTGCATCCATATCGCTAGCCATCACATTAATTTGCCTATTTATTTCCGGGTTCCGCTCTAAAGACCCGACTGCCCCTTTAAACAAGGCTTCATCATTTAAAATACTTTCACCAAAAATAATAAATTTCATTTGCCCATAGTCAACTTTTTTGCTGACTTTAGAATCTATTGCCTCCATTGCAGCATAAATAGAGCTGCCGGTTTCTGAAACATTAATATAGCCGCGGCCACCCTCCTGCGCTACCGGTATACTTAGTGTTATATTGTACCCACCATTTTGCCCTTTGTCTACCCCAAGGGAAACAGCAAAAGCCCTATTTTCAATCTCTAGCCTATCATGGCACCCCGTAAGGGCCAAAAAGGCTACTATAAACCCAATTGTTTTCTTCATGTTAACCGCCTACCTTCCTGATCTTTGCAATTATAATCAAAGCTAACGGGATAACAAATAAAAAAGCGGCACCAAGTGAAAAGTTTAATAATTTCAAATGCCTGTCTACCTCAAATATATCTTTTGGCATATATGCAACTAAAAAAATAACCGGGGCAATAAATAGCATATATGAAGAGTGCCCACCTTTTTTAAAAACATCCTTTAATAGAAGGGATGAAAAAAACAGGCCGGCATTAACAGAAGCAAACACAGATATTATCCAAAAACTCATTATTAGGGCCTCCTGCCGTTCTATAAAAGACCCGGGTATATTTATCGCATCCATAATTTCGATTACCGGCCACATTTGTTTTTTTATTTCAATGGGCCCAAAACGTGCAACAGTAATTATAGTTACCGCTAAAAACATAGCGCCAAGTGCGATTACTACTTGCATTGATGCCTTTTTTATTTTACCTGGGTTTACGACATACGGCGCCGCAACCATTAGCATTTCCAAACCCGAAAAAGCAAATGAGGCCACATAAGCGCCTTTTAAATAATTGGTGCCCGGCAACCTGCCCACCGGTAACAGGTTAGAATAATCCACATCGAAAGCATCTATTAAGAATGTAAGGGCTATTGGCACCAAGACTACCAATATAAGCAGCTCCGCAAGCCTCGCCCTTGTTTCAAAGCCTTTTGCGGCTGCATATGCAGAAATTGCCAGCATCGTTAAACATATTATATAAAACGGCGTCGCCCTAAGCAGCTCTTGAGAAACTACTTCCCCAAACCGCCTGATTTCAAATGCCGCAACTAAAATCATTTTTGCCGCCAACAAAAGTGAAATTAAATAGGCTAAAGGCCGGCCGGCAACAAAGGCACAAAGGTTGAAAAAACTTTCGCCCGGGCTGATAGATGAGGCGGATGTTATTAGCGCCACATATATAATGCCTAATAAAACTGCGGGTATTATTAAAACCCAGCCATCCTGGCTTGTATACCCTGCCAAAATGCGGGGCATGGTAACCACGCTTGTGCCAAATATATCTAATATTAATAATATCTGAAGCTGGCGCACCGAAATTTTGTTATTGGAAGAAAACATAGCTTACCCCCTGCCTTTTCTTTTTTTAGGGTTTAATTTTATCCGGGTGCGCTGCCCTGGTTTTGTAAATATCGGGCGCTCGCGCACCATAAACCGTGGCAGCCTAAAAATTGTATCTTTATAGTCAGAATAGCCTGTAACATCCCCACCGGTAAACGGGTACATATACGGTATCCCAAAAGATTTTAATGAAACCAAATGTATCAGCACCAATAGGAAGCCAAGCCAAAAACCATACAGCCCCAACATAGCAGAAAGCACCATAATTAAATATTTAATGATACGGAAGCCGGATACAAACGAATAATTGGGTACAACAAATGAAGCTATCCCCGTAATAGCGATACAGATAACAACAATAGGGCTGACCAGCCCGGCCTCAACTGCGGCTTGCCCAATTATCAGCCCGCCAACAATCCCCATTGTGTTGCCAACCGGCCCAGGCAGCCGTATGCCCGCCTCCCGCAGAAACTCAAAAGCAAGGTCCATGCCCAACACTTCTATAAAGGCAGGGAACGGCACATCTTGCCTGGCTGCCGCGAATTTATAAGTCAGCATTGCCGGTATCATAGACGGGTGGTATACCGCCGCCGCTAAATACAGCCCCGGCAGGGCTACTGCAAAAAAACCGGCTATAAACCTTATCACCCGGGTAAACGACATGATCATCCACCTCTGGTAATAATCCTCCGCCGCCTGAAAAAATGAATTTAAAGTTACCGGCACGATTAGGGCATGCGGTGAATTATCAACTAAAATAACTATCCTGCCTTCAAAAATAGCAGAAGCAGCTTTATCCGGCCGCTCAGTAATTTGTACCTGCGGGAATGGCGAAGCCCAGTCCCCTTCAATAAATTCTTCAATATACCCGGCATCTAAGACTGCATCAATATCTATCCCGTCAAGCCTTTTTAAAACTTCATTTAAAATATCCTTGCGCACCAAATCATCTAAATACATGATGCCTATATCTGTGGCAGACCTGCGCCCCACCCTTTTTTGAATAAGCTTTAAGTTAGTATCCCTAACGCGGCGCCTGATTAATGCCGTATTAAAACGGTAAACCTCGCTAAAAGCCTCTTTTGAGCCTTGGACGGATACTTCCGTTTCTGCTTTTGGGACCCCCCTATTCGGGAACCCCTTTGTTGAAACAATTATTGCTTTATCACAAGAGTCAATAAATAAAACAGTGTCCCCGCTTAATATGGAACCGGTTATTTTATCAAACTTATTAGATTCGCTTAAATCCGCCGTAACCATATCGTTAGACAATAAAGAATCAAAAAGCCCCTGGCCAGCTTTATTGCCATTTTGTATTGGCCCTTGCATAACCCAGCGCAAAATAGATTCACGTATCCTATCCACATCTGTAAGCATATCTATATAGCAAATAAAAATTGGCGCCTTTTCATCCAGCACAATTTTACGGGACACAAAATCCCCACAGCCTTCAAAGGCCCCCGTTAAAAATTCTATATTGGTATTTAAATCAGTACTAACTTCTTTCAAACCAGTAGCTGCTTCCATCAAATCACCTTTATCTAAAGTAATATAATTATTTTGTCTGATTTTAGAAAACATATGCTGTTTTTGAGAATATATTTAATATTTTATGATATAGGGGCTACGGCGGGCAGATTTTTAGCAATTCTGTTTGGCATAATTGACGCTGGGCATACGTACATGGTATAATTCAAAAAGTTTTTAACCACCAGCAAACAAAAGCTTATTTAATATAATTGATAAGGGGAATCGGGCTATGATCATAGTTTTAAAACCGGGTATAGGCAAAAATAAATATGATGAATTGGCTGCATGGCTTAGGGGCATGAACTTAGATTTGCACGAAAGTGTCGGTACCCAATCCACGCTTATCGGGCTTGTAGGCGATACATCGGGGGTTGATATTGACCTTATTGGCGCTTTGGAAATTGTTGAGTCTGTAAAGCGTATCCAAGAGCCTTATAAAGCCGCAAACCGTAAATTCCACCCATTAGATACTATTGTAGAAGTTGGCGGCGCTAAAATTGGCGGGGGCAATTTCTGTATAATCGCCGGGCCATGTTCTGTTGAAACCGAAAACCAAATCTGTGAAATAGCACATAATGTTAAAGCTTCCGGTGCGCAGATGCTCCGTGGCGGCGCATTTAAACCGCGCACCTCCCCATATTCCTTCCAAGGCCTTGGCGCTGACGGCATTAACCTACTGCTTAAAGCTAAATCAAAAACAGGGCTGCCTATTGTTTCAGAAATTATGGGCCTCTCGCAGCTCCCATTATTTGAATCAGTCGATGTTGTCCAAGTTGGCGCACGGAATATGCAGAATTTTCAGCTGCTTAAAGAGCTGGGTAAGATAAAAAAGCCTATCCTCTTAAAAAGGGGCCTTGCCAACACAATTGAAGAATGGCTGATGAGTGCAGAATATATTATGGCCGGCGGCAATAATAACGTAATCCTTTGCGAAAGGGGCATACGCACATTTGAGCATGCTACGCGCAATACCCTTGACCTCTCTGCAATCCCTGTTGTTAAAGAGTTATCCCACTTGCCAATTATAGTTGACCCATCACATGCCACTGGGTATGCAAAATATGTTGAGCCAATGTCTAT
>JAITVM010000267.1 GCA_031285815.1 Clostridiales bacterium
CCCTTTCAGCTAATTTTGATAATTATGTTGAACATGGGCATGAACAAGCCAGTGATATCCGTGACCATGTGAATGTATTAGTTAATGTAATCGAAGAGCTTAAAGAAGTAAATAACCAAAATAAAGTTGATTATGACACAGTTTCTAAGCAGCTGAATTATATAGACAAAAACCAGTCCCTCTTAGAGCAAAGTATCCAGCAATATGAAGGTTCGCTGGAAAGTGTTACTTCTAAAATGGGCGAAGCCTTTGGCAGCATAGTAGAATTGCAAATGCAAGCGTCTTATAATCAGCTAAATGATATGCTGGCAGATAATATGGGGCAAGTTAATAATTCGAATAATGAAATTTTAAGCAGGCTATCAATCCTTTTTGATACATTGCAAGACCAGACAATTAATCAAACCCAGACCATTGTAAAAATTAAAGAACAAATGGACATGCAGTTTGACTATATTAGGGAAAAGATATAAGCCGGAACCGCCAACAAACTTAAAAACTATTTGCGGGCAGGCCCAGTTTATTATAAATAGTTGTTTTATTGAGCTACCCTCAAACCTATCGCGGCAGCCACGGTTTTGATTGTGGTTGCCGCATTAATGATTTGGAGGCATTTAATTTGGATGTTTACGAAGAATTAGAATACCCGTCCCCGATTTTAAAAGTAGACAAAGAAAGTATTGAAATAGAAGCTTATAAACATTACGAGTCCTCGTTTAATATTCAAAACATTGGCGGCAGTGTTTTAAAAGGGAAGCTGATTTCTGATAACCCGGCTATTAGGTTTGAAAATGATTATTTTGAAGGGAATAAACATGAAGCCCGGTTTTACGTTGACTTAAAAAATTTAAACGGGCTTGAAGAGCTTAATTGTAAAATAATTATTTCCTCAAATGGTGGCGAGTTTATTATAAATGTTGCAGTAAAACCTATTTTGCCTTTTTTGACTACAAAGGCCGATTTTAAAATATCTAACTTAAATGAACTATATGAATTTTATAAGAAATATCCGGTAGAGGCTAGGTTCTTATTTTCCTCGCGGGACTTTATGTACTGGTTAAATGAAATTAATTATTCGGATATGGCGCTATATGAGCATTTTATAAAGGACCCCAGTAAAGAGAGGGGCCTAGATAATTTTTTCCGTGCCAATAATATTGGGAATGGTGTTTTTTTGTATTTTGAAAACGATAAGTTCGTTTTGAAAATCAACCCATACAGCAAGGAATTGATGCCGCATTCCATAAGGGTGAATAAAAAAGGCTTTGGATATATTAAAACTAATATTAAGCTTGCCGATAATTCAAATTGGCTTAGCCTTGAAACAAAAGATATTTCATCTTCGGACTTTGAATCGAAAGATTTTGCAGACATTAATTTTTATATAAACCCAAAGTATATAAAATCAGATTTTGTTAAAGATGTTATTTTATTAGAGGGCTATGATAAGGCTGCAAAAATCGAGGTGTATAAAAAGCCGCTAATTAATTTATATTTATCTAAAACATCTTTTGAAGCTGAAGATTCTGGTTTTTTAATAGTGGAAAGCAATTATTTTAAAGATATAACTTTGGAGATAGCAGCCAGTAGCAATTTTATCAAATTTGAAGGCAAAAGGTACTTAATAGGGGCAGTACATACAGAGTTAAAGTTTGATATAAAGACATCGGCACTGGTAAATGCACAAATGTCTTTTAGGCGCCAGCCGGTCTTGCATTCAAGCTTTATAGTTAAAGCCTATTTTGAGGATAGCGTCATAACCAGGGAACTAAAGTTTAACATTGGGAATATTGTATAATTTTTCGTAGGGGAAATTAATTAAAATGAGAATATTCGAAGAAAAGGCCGCGGCATTAGACGCGGTTTTAAAAAAACGTGAAAATATAAAGAATAGCATATTGTTAGCGGGCAGGTATTATTTGAACTACCACATCACAAACGATAGGAAGTTTTTGCCACTAGCCTTGGATACTTTAATTACGTGTTTTAACAAAAACCATTCAAATATAAGCATCTATTTTTTTATTATTTTCCTTTATGCTGAAAATGGGGAAGTTGAAAAGGCTGAGCATTATCTAGAATCCATATACCCTTCTAAAAATTATTTCAAAAATAATGAGTATGAAAGCTTTATTGCTTGCATGTTTTTGCGGGCGTTTATTGATATAAAAAGGGGGAGCGAAAAAGGGCTTAAAAAATTTAGGAAACTGTTTTCCAATGAAATAAGCCAGGAATTCTCTGCCCGTTCATATTTGCTTTTGGGGGTACTCGAATTATCTACAGATAATTATGACGACTCATTTAAGGCTTTTATAAGTAGCTATAGGAAAGGCAGCCGCCAACTGATGCTGAATATCTTCCTATTAAAATATTTTCGTACACTAAGGCCTATTTTAGATAAAACTATTTTTTATAACAATATTAATTGGGCCGCCAGCCAGGGCTTTGATTTAGAAGGCTTATTGGCATACTTTGAAAACTATATAATAGATAGCCCGGCTTCTGATATAGCGCTCTATAAAAAATTATATAGGGCATATCAAAACCCTTATATCCTAAAAATAATTTGTAAAACTATATTTGATTCCAAAGATATGTCTAGGGGCGCACTATCTTATTTTAACGAAGCAGAAAATAAATTGCTTCTGGAAAGCTCATATTATGGCCGGTACATAAACCTCGCTTATAAATATGAACAAACTTCGATTAGTAGCTACATAATTGTAGATTATATAAAGAACACAAAGATGGATTTTAATATCCGTGCGTATTTGTATTTTAATTTGATAAAGGACGAAAAGCTTAAAGAGATCACAAATAAACATAGGTCTAATATTATGCAGTTTGCGGCTATTGGCATTGAACAAGGGCAGTCGTCAATTTATTTTAAAAACATTTATGCCTATTTTTTAGTTAATTCAAAAAATTATTCGATTGGCGAAAATATTTTAAAAGGCGCTGAAAGGGTTATACAGGGCGACTTATTTAAGTATGAGCTGACTTTTAGTTCCGAATTGGTGTCATACGTTTGGGTCTGCGATAAATTAAAAAAAGATGTTGCTACTTACCATGTAGAGTCTAAAAGGGCTGATATATTTTGCTCCACAGGCGGCTTTAATATTTTTTGTTTCGACAAAAGTATCAAAAAAATAATTAACGATGATGTTAAAATAAAAAAAGTAATTACTTATTACGATATTGAGCTTTATAAATATTTTTATAATAAAGGGTTTGCAGATTTAAATTTATTGCTTGCATACTCTAATTATTATATATCAAATAAAAATGTCTATGTGGAAAGCCTAAATGTGCTAAAAGACACGATTGATTCGCCTGGCCTGTCTGACGAGGTTAAAACTAATATTAACGCGATGATTGGCAATATTTACAATATGAATAACAGGTACGGGGACGCGCTTTTATATTATTTGAAAATAGACCAGTCTAATTTTTTTCCGGACCGCCACGTAGAGCCGATGCTTTTAGTTTTTTTAAATTCTGGTGAAATTGAAATGGCATTGAATATTTTGTTAA
>JAITVM010000018.1 GCA_031285815.1 Clostridiales bacterium
TATAATAGATTCTGTTATAAAAACAGTTATCGGGATAATTTTGGCCCCGGTTAAATTATTTTTAAAACTACTCAGCATACCGGCAAAATTTATAGGCCGCAAAATCTCTATAATTGGGAATAAGTTCAAAAAAACCTTGAAAAAAATTAAATTCTATGCCAAAATGAAAGTAAGGGGAATCGTGAACGACTTAAAAATTATTATAAAAAAAATATAGAAAGTTGGCGGGGCATGTACCGACAGGTTGAACCTACAAAAGGTGTTAAGCGGACAACAAAAGCGCTTATATTGTTTTTAATAGTGCTGGTTGTTTTGTTTATCACAGTGTGGTTTTATCAGTTTTCGAAATATGCTGGCATTACAGCCGTGCGTGACGAGCTGCAACAGAAAATCGATAAAGAGCTGAGGATTAAAGCGAACCTTGAAAAAGAAAAAACATATCAGAATACGGATGCTTTTATTGAGGATATTGCGCGCCGTGAATTAAATATGATTAAGCAGAATGAATTAATTATTATTAATGAATCGGAATAATTAACCCTCGTTTAGAATATTGGGATACTTGTATGGAGGCGGGCCTTTTTTGGTTGAAAATATTTTTGTGCGTTATGTTGATGTTGACCCAGCTGCACCGGTAGCAGGCCGGGGTTATAGAATTATTGCCGGGCCGCAATATGTTTTGGTGTTAGTAGAAAAGAAACGCGAATTTAATTGCAACTCACCTGATTTGGAATTTAGATGGGATGAGCCCTGTTTGCGTTGTGAAACGAAGATGGATATTAAGGATTTTAATAACCCCAGGAAATTTGAGGCGGTTAAAGAAAAAATATCAGTTTCGCTCCAGGCGCTCCGGTATGCAGACAGGTTTTTGTTCAAGGCGAATAAAGAGCTGGACAGTAGCCAGATAATGATTAAATTTACATTTGACAGCATTAAAATAAGCAAATCCTATAGCTTTGGCAAAATTTCAAATTACAAGGTAAAATATAGTTAATAGTTTATTAAATAATATTTTTTTATACTGCAGAAGGCGCCGCATGTTGTTGCGGCGCTTTTACCTTTCGTAATTGAAAAATTGGAAGGGGGTATTATTTTCAATAAAGGCTTCTGAAGTGTAAACCAGCTTAAACCCGGTTAAATCTAAATCTAAAAATGTGTCGGCATCAAATTCCTGATAAACTTTAGTCATATATATTTTACTGCTATATGGCAGCATATATTTGTAAACCGAAGCGCCGCCTATTATAAAAACTTCATCCCCGCTATTTTTATAATATTTAGATATAATGCCATCAAAGGAATTAATTATTGAAACGCCGGGGTGGGCAAACCCTGCATTATTTGTAATTACTATATGGTTACGCCCAGGTAGGAGCTTAGGCAATGATTCGAAGGTTTTGCGGCCCATGATAATTGTTTTCCCATTTGTTAGCTGCTTAAACCTCATAAGGTCAGAGGGCAAATGCCAAAGCAATTTATTATTTTTCCCAATTGCGTTGTTTTCAGAAATTGCATAGGCCATTGATATCAAACGCTTACCTCCATTTCGATTTTATCATGGTATTTGTAATCAATTAGCTTGACGTCATCACATGTAAAATCGTAAAAATCTTTAATACTTTCATTGACCCATAGCTTTGGCGCAGGGTAGGCCGCACTAAGGCGGGACGCTTGGAGCTTAAGCTGGCTGCAATGGTTTTCATAGATATGCGCATTATTAATAACATGTGTAAATAGCCCAGGTTTTAGGCCGGACACATGTGCTATTAAATGTGTTAAGGCAGCATATTGTGCCGTATTAAATGGGACACCAAGGCCCATATCCCCTGAACGCTGAACTAGCATGCAATTTAGGGAGCCGCCTGTAACATCCCACATAGTTAAAAAGCAGCAAGGGTCAAGGGAGCCTGTTGATAGATATGGTATCTGCCATAAATTAATCATCATGCGCCGGTTTTGGGGGTTATTTTTAAGGGACTCTAAAAGCTTGTCCATCTGGTCGAATTTTTTAACGATGTAACCATAAGAGGTACCTATAGTATTGTCTTCCATCGCCCACTCGTCCCAGATATGGACATTTTGATTTTGCAATAACCTAACATCGTTAGACTGGTCCTTAAAAATCCAAAAAAGCTCCTTGAGCGCTGTTTTAAAAGCAACAAATTTTGTGGTTAGAATCGGAAACTCTTTTTGCAGGTCAAATTGCATAATTTGATGTGGTAATTTATATGTTTTTGTTGTAGTCCGGTTGCTATCAAAATATCCACTAGTTAATATATCATGTATTATAGAAAGATATTTTTCATCATATAAACTCATATTCGGCCCCCTGAATTTTTTATACCCCATTATATCATAGAGCAAGCCTGTTTGACATAGGTGTTTTGATTGCGCTGGCACATCCGCATTTATTATTTAACCCAATGAATAAAAAACCCGTTAAAGTGGGCATACTTATAATACGGGGCAAATTTGTTTGGCATAGGGGCTTCCTGTAGGTTAATATTTTGCAGTATCTAAGCTTTAATTGTACTTATTGCCAAATTTTAAATATTTAAATTTAATTTTGCAATTCTATTACAAATATGTTATAATTGTTATATATTTTGTTTAATGATGGTAACATATGTAGTTTTTTTGTTTTACAAAAGACATTTTGATTGCAAATATGGTTCAAATATCCATTTTTGTACCAATTTCTAGCCTAATTTTTTCCGCCATGCTTAGCTTATCATTATAATTTAAATCCGGGTTTAATCAGCAAAGTAATATGTACATAAGATTTATAAAAAATGTCTACTGGTATAGCAGCTTATTCAAAGAACCTATATGCATAGGTTCTTTAGGCATAGGTTTAACCGCTATATAAGGGGCTTATCTTATAACGGCCCTTTGTAGGCTTTTCACTAAAGGTTTTATTTATTAAATTTATTATAAGGGAAGTGGTTAATCTTGTTCTCTATAGGAGATAAAATTGTATACCCTATGTATGGCGCGGGCGTCATTGAGGATATACAAGAAAAAGTTATTGACGGGAAAACTCAAAACTACTATGTTATGCAGATCCCTGTAGGAAACCTAAAAATAATGGTATCTACAGAAAAAGCGAAAAATGACGGGCTTAGGCCTGTTTATACTAAAGAGGAAGTACTGGATATCTTGAACATCCAAACAGAATTAAAATCTACCAACACCCAAGAAAATTGGAACCAGCGCAACAAAGAAAACTTGGAAAAAATAAAAACAGGGCAGCTTCTGCGCGTATTAGAGGTTTATAGGAACCTTATATACCGCGAGCGGGAAAAAGGCCTATCCAGCGCCGAGAAAAAAATCCTCACTACAGTAAAACAAATTATTTTAAGTGAACTAATTGTTACACAAGGGGTTAATAAACCAGAGGCAGAAGAGATGCTAGTTGAGTCATTTCTTAATTGCTGCAAGTAAACGAAGCTGTGGGGCAAAAGTATTTCTTAATTTAAGAAATGCTTGCAGAATCCTTTTAAAATTGTTACAATTATACTAGCTTCAAGTTTTTAGGTTGCTAGGAGGTTAATTAATGAAACAATTTTTGAAGCTCTTAATTTCCCTGACCACATCTTCATTATTTTATGGGTTAATATATCTTATTTTTAATAATATAAATTTAGACCTGCCTTTTATCGAAGGGCTGCCATTTTTAACACCTGTCATTATAATGATAATTGTTAGTTTCGTATTGGGTTTCATATTTTACTTGTTTTTTTCGGAGTTTGTCGTTATAAGGATTTTAAAGCTTGAGGGCATTGTTGAAGAAAGGCTTATTAATATGAATTTTGGCGAGCTAATATTCTCGGTTGCCGGTTGTATTTTGGGGCTGGGGGTTGGTAATTTACTGGGCTTGCCATTTGCTAACTTGCCTGTTATCGGTACAATAATTGTGATTATTTTAAACGTTGTTTTGGGTTTTATGGGCATACGTGTGGCTTCAAAAAGGAAAGATGATTTTAGCTTTTTTAATAAATCAAAGTCTGCCGATAAAGCCCAAAAAGTTTATGGCCGGCCAAAAGTTTTAGATACAAGCGTTATTATAGACGGCAGGATTTTAGATATTTTGCAAACCGGTTTTATTGAGGGGAAATTAATAATCCCTGATTTTGTTTTAGAGGAGCTCCGCCATATTGCTGACTCGTCTGACAACCTGAAGCGGAACAGGGGCAGGCGTGGGCTGGATATCCTGAACGAAATACAAAAACAGGTTAATGTCCCCGTAGAAATATATAACTGGGACTCTAAAGACCCGGATGATGTAGACACAAAGCTTCTAAAAATGGGTGCAAAACTTGATGCGTTTGTTGTTACCAACGATTTTAACTTAAACAAAGTAGCTGAGTTCCAAAAAGTTTCTGTTTTAAACATAAATGATTTATCCCGGTCTGTTAAATCGGTAGTACTCCCGGGGGAGAACATGCAGGTGTCAGTTATTAAAGACGGCAAAGAGAACCACCAGGGCATAGCTTACCTGGAGGATGGG
>JAITVM010000061.1 GCA_031285815.1 Clostridiales bacterium
AAGAAAAAAAAACACGTTCCGGCCCCGTAAAATATTTTTCCAGAAAACCGCCCTGCAACACGGCTTTTTCTATCCGGCTTATTTCGACTATATCAGTACCAAGCCCAAATACCATAAAACCACCTTATATTACGCACACAATAAACAATTATGCCAAATTATTTTTTATCTAAAATATCCATCGCTTCCGGCCCAACTAAAGCATTTAGCAATTTTAAGACTTTGTTATAATTATCTTTTACATTATGCCGCTTTTCAACCAAGAAATTTAGTTTTTGCGATAACCCGTCAATCTTCGGTTCTAATTCATTAATTTCGGCTTGAAATTTTTCCATAAGATTATAACATACATTAATAGTTTCTTCCATTAGCTCAGAATTTATTTTTTGTATTTCTTTTGGGAAATCTAAAAGCAAAGATTCATTTTTTGAAATTTCTCTATTTATACGGATTACTTTTTTCCGGAGTGCGTCCATTTTAAGTGTTGATTTTTTGTCATATAGGTTAACCTGGTCCGATAAACTAAGTATTTCCTGTAAATATTTATTTTTAAGCAGCTTTAACTTTTTATTAATGCCAGTTATTTTAGCTTCTTCTTTAACCATATCTTTCAATTCGTTTTCCAGCCTCAAAATTTTATGGTTTTTCTCTTCTTTAGGGAACCTACTAAGCCATACCTCGTCAAAAATTAATATCGGATACCTCATAACCTTACCCCACTTTGATTTTCAAATTGATTCGCTTTACAACAACCTTCTGTTTATTTTTCGTCTTTTCAAGGCTTTTTATTAAAGCCCCGTTAATCAAAAATAACCAATCAATTTATTGTATAAAAAAGACGATAATGTTATAAAAGCGTTGTGTGAGGTGGAATCAAATGAAAAAAAACAATAGGGTTGCTATACCTATTATATTGCTGCTTGCATTAATGGCAGTTGCTGCATATTTTGCATATGCCCCACATGCTAATGGGGCAGGCAAAGCATTTGGCGGCGCAAATATAGTTAGCATCCCTGCAATAACTAGCTCTGTAGCATCCTCTGTGGATAACACAAGCCATAATTTTAAAGTCGAATTTTATTTAGAATTCCCTCCGGGGGACAACCTCCCTATGGAAGCGAAAAATGCAATACACGACAATATGCAGTCAGTAGTTTCGAAATTAGATTATGGCAGGATAAATAAAGCAGACGGGTATGAGTATGTAAAAGAAAGCATTAGCAATTATTTAGCTTCAAATAATTATGAGTATACAGAAATATATATCACAACCCTACAGGCTGACAACGCAATAATTGCCGACTCGCCAAAATTTAAAAACAACCGCCAAGAAGAAATTTTTAAGGCGCTGTTTCAGAATATGTAATATTTAATTAATAGGTGGCCTATCATAGTAGGCTGCCTAATTTTATGCAAAAATACGGCTGAAAAAAGTTTTATGTGAAAAAAGTTTTATGTGAAATTCAAAATAAAAAGGGATATAATATAATAAACCATGCCTACCTGGCACAGATTTATTTTTTTGAAAGGGGCAGCTATGAAAAATATAGCCCTTATAGGCTTACCTGGCTGCGGTAAAACAGCCATTGGTAAAGCCCTATCGGAAAAGCTTGATTTAGAATTTATTGACACAGATGCGCTTATAGAAGCAGAAACAAAATTAGAAATAAATAAAATCTTTAAACGCTATGGTGAAAATTATTTTAGGGGGCTTGAAGCTAAGGCATATAAAAAAATATCCAAATTAGAAAACCGGGTTATTTCAACCGGCGGCGGTGTAGTTTTAAACCAGGAAAATATTATTAACCTAAAAAAGAATGGCATAATTATTTTTATTTCCAGGGCACCTGAAAATATTTTGCTTACACTGGATACTTCGGTGCGCCCCCTCCTTAAAAGTAGCGCTGATAAAATCTTTACGCTTCACAAAGACAGGGGTGGGCTATATAATAAATATTGTGATTATCTCGTAGATAATAACGGTACGCCCGAATACGCAATTAATTCAATTTATTGCATGGCCAAAGAAGGTATCTTTAATGGATAACAATACAAAACTCCTTGGTGTCATAGGTAGCCCAATATCGCATACCCTATCGCCAAAAATCCACAATTTTATAATAAATAAATTAGGCCTTAATTATTGCTACCTGCCATTCAAAATAGAGGGCCACGAGCTATCAGCTTTTTTTGAGTCGGCCCGGCTTTTAAATATAGTGGGCTTTAACGTGACAATCCCACATAAGGAAGCCGTTTATGGTATGGCCGGCGAAGTTTTTGGTGATGCAAAGGAAAGCAAAAGCGTCAATACTGTAAAATTAGATGGCGGAATATTTAAGGGCTACTCTACAGATAGCCAAGGGTTTACCCTGTCATTAAAAGAGCGCGGCATTAGCTTTAGCGGCAAAAATGTTTTAATTATTGGGGCTGGCGGCGCCGCCCGCGCTATTGTAATTGCCGCCTGTAAACAAGGGGCAAAATCTATTAATGTAGTTAACAGGGGCCTCCCCCATGCACAAAAAATACTTGAGGGCCTAAATAACTCTAGCTTTTACCCGCTATCAGATGAAACCTTGACAGAGCTCGCTAAATGGAATGATATTATTATAAACTGTACCCCTTTGGGTATGCATGGGTTTAATTCAGACTTTTCAGGCTTTGGTTTTTTAAACACAAGCCCCAAAACTGTTTGCGATTTAATCTACAGCCCGCTTGAAACAAGGTTTTTAAAAAATGCTAGGCAAAAAGGCCATGTAACTATTAATGGGATGGATATGCTTATATACCAAGCAATACTTTCTTTGGGGGTTTTTACGGGTATAAGCCTTTTTGATGAAAACAAAGCCCCTACAAAATTAAAAAACGACATAGCTAGTTCCCTAAAATAAAAAAGGAGGTGCCTTTATTGTATAAAACCGCTATAGTTACACTCAGCGATAAATCTTACGCTGGGCTCAGGGAGGACGGCAGTAAAAAAGTAATTGAAAAAATAATTACTGCACACGGGTATTTTTTAAGTGAGTATATACTTATCCCTGACGAGCCGGGCCTATTAAGGGAAACCCTTATTGATTTATGCGATAATAAAAAAACCCCCCTAATTTTAACCACCGGCGGCACAGGCTTTAGCAAACGGGATATAACGCCGGATGTCACAAAAGAAGTAATTGAAAAAGAAGCTTTAGGCCTAGCAGAAGCTATGCGTATGAATTCCCTTACAATAACAAAGCGGGCAATGCTCTCAAGGCAGACTGCGGGCATAAGGGGCAGCTCCCTTATAATCAACTTACCGGGGAGCCCAAAGGCTTGTAAGGAAAATTTAGAATTTATAATCACCGAGTTAGGGCATGGGCTACAAATTTTGCTCGGCGAAGAATCAGAATGTGCAAAAAATATTTTGCAGTAAACTGTTAAATCCATGGAAAAGAGGCAAAGCAATGGGCGCTAAGGTTATTGCTATTTGTATAAGCAAGAAAAAAGGTACCAAAAAAGAAGAAGTGGGCTCAATTAATTTATTGGAAGGCTTCGGGCTTCAAGGGGACGCCCATGGCGGAAACTGGCATAGGCAAG
>JAITVM010000064.1 GCA_031285815.1 Clostridiales bacterium
TTCACGGTGATGGGGCGCGCCGCAAACCGGGCATACCACAATATCGTCGGTGGCTGCGAACTTTTTGTTGCAAACCGGACATCCTGGATACCGGCACCGTAGAAAAAATTCTGGCGCTAAGCCAAATCGGGCATAGCCAGCGGGAAATCGCTAGCATGCTAAGCGTAAGTAAATCTGTGGTCGGTAAATATTTAAGCAAACCGGAGTATGCGAAATTAATCCGGTAGCAGAAAAAATTTTCTCTTAATATGCGTATTTTTTTGAGAAGCCCCAGATAAAAATAAAAAATGGCCCCCTAAAATTAAGGGCCATTTTTTATATATAAATATTTATGAAGAGGCAGCTATATAACATAATTGTTTTACAAGCTTTGCTATATTGAACTTTTTTTCATTACTGATTTTAAGTTTTCATATATTTCTAAATAAATATTATATGCTTTATTATAAATTTCAGTATTTTCAGGATTAGGCGTGTGCTGCCTTTTTATTTTTACAGTCCTCTTAGTTGCTTCTTCAAAATCTTTATACACCCCAACAGCAACGCCTGCCAGCATAGCCGCCCCTAAGGTTGTTGCGGTATCGGCTTCAACTACAGATATAGGCTTACCGGTGGCGTCAGATTTTATTTGCGTCCACAATAAGCTGTTTGCGGCCCCGCCTACAGACCGGAGCTCTTTTACAGTGGCCCCGCTCATTTCAGAGGTTTCTAAGTTATGCTTTAAAGAATAAGCAACCCCTTCTAAAGAAGCGCGTATAAAATGCCCTTTAGTTTTAGAAAAATCAACGCCGTAATAAACCCCTTTTGCATAAGGGTCCCAAATCGGAGACCTTTCACCAGACATATATGGTAAAAAAATAAGCCCATCCGAGCCGGGTTTTATTTGTTCAGCAAGTTTAGTAATTTCACTAAAAACATTTAAGCCGTTTTGTTTTGAGTTTAGCTTTTCATATTCGCCAAACTGCTCCACAAACCACCGCAAAACGCCGCCGCCGCCAACTGTGCCGCCTTGCAATAGCCATCTATCCGGTATTACATGGTAACTGGTAATCAGCTTTATATTTGTAAGGCAGGAGCTTGTAACTATACTCATGCCGCCGGCTTGGCCGCCTTGCTCCTGGGTCTCCCCATCATCAATTGCGCCGGAGCCTAATGTGCTTAAAGCGGCATCCAGCCCGCCTGCAACAACAGGTATGCCTTCCGGCAAACCGGTTTCTGATGCGGCTTTTTTTGTAACCAAGCCAACAATTGAATGGCAGCTTGTTACTTCCGGAAAAATATCAGCCCTCAACCCTGCTTCTTTGCTTAATTCAAAATCAAACTGGCCTGTGCGTAGGTTAAAGTTTTGAAAACCATAGCCCTGGGACAGGTCCATAGATATTTTACCTGTTAGCATATAAGCTATATAGCCATTGGATTGTAGTATCTTATCTGTCTTTTCATATACTTCAGGTAAATATTTTTTGTACCAAAGAATTTTAGGTAAAGAATATGACGGCTTGAGGGGGTTGCCGCATATTTCAAAAAATGTTTTTTCACCTATTGCTTCATCCAAGCTGTCACAAATATCCTGTGCCCTGGTGTCCATCCAAATAGGTGTATTGCAAAGCACATCCCCGTTGCCGGCTAAAGGGATGGCGGACCAACTCTGCCCGCCAATCCCTATACCAGCTATATCGTTAACATTAATATTGTTCTCGGAGATTGTTGCTTTAATAGCTTTGCAAACACTGGACCACCATTCGGTAGGGTTTTGTTCCGCCCAGCCCGGTTTTGGGTAATAAACATTATATGGTTCGCCCCTTTGCGCCAAGATGTCCCCATCAGGGCCAAAGAAAGCAACTTTACAGGCTGATGTGCCTATATCGATACCCAATAAAATTGTTTGCATTGATTGCCACCATTATATATTAATCGTAAAGTAATTGTGCTATTTCTGGGTCTTCCATATTTTCATAAGTGTAGAACCTGCAGCCGGTGTCAACTACTTCTTCTACAGCTTCGCCGGAAATTGCTTTGTAAGCAAGTTCAACAGCATAGAAGCCAATCATGTATGGGTCTTGAGTAACTGCGCCATAGAAATATTGGTTTTTAATAGCATTTTTTTGTGGCGCGCCAGCGTCGAAACCTATAACGATAAGGTCTTTATATGTCCCGTTAGCCCTATCAAGGTCAGTACCATCGTTTGTAGCTGCTAACATACCTGTAACAGAAGCTTCGTTTGAGCAGTAGTAAGCTATAAGGTTAGGGTTGTTTTGAAGCTCGGTTTGTGCAACAGCTTGAGCGTCAGTGTAGCTGGTTGATGGAGGTATTACTACCTTAACTATAACAGCTGCTGGGTTAGTAGATGGCTTAAGGAATACGTCATGGCCAGTAACTTCAACTGCATTGGCATGGACACCGTTTGCTAAGTTTACTATTTCATCAACAAAGCCGTTAGTCCTGTCCAAAATAGATGCTGATGTTGCGTCTTGAGATTGTGCAACGATTAAAACCGGTGCGTCTGCAGTTGCGGCAACTATTTTTTCGTTAACTGAAGTAATATCAAATAATTGTTGTGCGGCAAGCTTGCCTGCTTCATAGTTATTAGTGGAAGCTGTTGAAACAACAGAGCCTGCTGGTGCATTAGGCACGCCGGAGTCAAAGCCAACAACAGGTATATTGTTATCCATGGCTTGAGTAAGCTGGGATGTAACAGATTCTGTATCCAAAGCTGCTAAAGCAACGGCTGCCGGATTTTTTGCCAAGGCTGCGTTTAACATGTCTACTTGGATGCTGATATCCGATTCTGTTGGAGGGCCTTCGAATGTAATGTCTACATTGTATTCTGCTGCTGCTGCGTTAGCGCCGGCATTAACAGTTTGCCAAAATTGATGTTGGAACCCTTTTGAAATAACTGCTATATATGGCTTGGTACCTGGGTCAGCCTCAGTGCTTTCAGCAGGTGCCTCTTCGCTGGCAGGTGCAGCTTCTTCACTGGCAGGGGCAGCCTCGGTTGTTGCAGGTGCTGGGTCAGGTGTTGCTGTTGAATTACAGCCCGCAAAAACTGCAATTGACAAACTTAAAGCCAAAATACTTGTTAATAATTTTTTCATAGTCCTTCCTCCTAATTATTATGTGGTTTAGCCCACAATTTACAAAAACCTGTTCAGTATAACATAGATATAAGTTTTTGTATTGCCCTTTGATAAATTTTAGTGCTTTTAGAGGCGCCGCTGCATGGTTTTACCCATTGCAGCACCGCCCAGGTGCCAACTGTTAATTAACAGCCGGCATTATATAATCATTTTCTGCTTTTCAAGGGGGCAGAAATAATTATCATGCTTTTTTGACTTTAGAGGATTTTTTGTTCCTATAAATATCTAACATAACAGCGGCAATAACAACTATACCTGTAAAAAATGTTTGATAGTGACCTTGTAAACCCATGGACATAAGGCCCTGTTTTAATACCGCCATAATATAAACGCCGATTATTGTACCGGTTAGGGAGCCGACACCGCCGGATAATGATGTGCCGCCAATTACAACGGCCGCGATGCCGAGGATTTCCATACCGGCACCGGTAACAGGGACTATAGTAGTATAAGCAGCGGCATACATAACGCCGGCCATGCCGGTAAATGCGCCAACAATTACATAAACTAATATTTTCCACTTGCTTACGTCAACACCGGACAACCTTGCCGATTCTTCATTGGAGCCTAGGGCAAATGTATACCGCCCCATCCTCATTTTATTTAGTATAACATATGCTATGATAAAAAATATGACGAGCCATACAATTCCAATCGGGAAGCCGGACGAGGTTTTATACAAGACTTGCTTAAACCAAGCGTCTTCGGTACCTACGGTCGGGTAACGGATTGTTTGTACATTTGAAACAATTGCGCCAAAACCAGATGCGACCATTTGCACGCCTAATGTGGCGACAAAGGGGACAAGCCCGAATTTAGAAATAATTATGCCGTTCAGCAAGCCAAAGAGCGCCCCTGATATAACGCAAATTAAAAGTGCCAATGCTATAGGCGCGCCTTTGTTGTATGCAACGCCGCCGATTAAGGCCGAGGTCATCATAACTGTGCCTATAGAAAGGTCTATGCCGCCTGTTATAATTGCAAAAGTAACGCCTATTGCTAAAAACCCAATATAATAAGATGAATCTAAAATATTAATTAATGATGTGGTAGATAAAAAATTATTCCCGAAGATACAAAAGAAAACATATATAATTACGAGTGCCGCCAAAGCTAAAAACCTTTGGAAATTAAGCTGGCCAAATAATTTTTTCCCGGCACTGCCGCTGTTAGCGTTATCCATAAATATCACCTCTATTTTCTTGAAGTCGCATATTTCATTATTAATTCTTGGGTTGCTTCTTCTATTTTAAGTATGCCTGTCATACGCCCCTCGCACATAACTGCTATCCGGTCGCTCATCCTAAGGATTTCCGGCATTTCTGAAGAAATCATTATTATAGATTTCCCCTCTTTTGTAAGTTCTGCCATAAGCTTATAAATTTCACTTTTTGCCCCGACATCAATACCCCTTGTAGGCTCGTCAAATATAAGGACATTACAATTTTTAACCAGCCATTTTGCTATGACGACTTTTTGCTGGTTGCCGCCGGATAAGAATTTTATCAGCTGGCTGATTGAAGGGGTCTTTATAGATAATTTATTTATGTATTCCTTTGATGTGGAAGCTTCTTTTTTAGAGTCTATGAAACCATTTTTCGTGAAATTTTCCAGGTCCGCCATTGTGATATTATCTGATACAGAAAGCCCTACGGATAAACCATAACGTTTCCTGTCCTCTGATAAATAGCCTATCCCGTTATTAACGGCGTCACGCGGGGTTTTAATATTTATTTTTTGGCCGTTTACAAAAATTTCGCCACTGTCCATTGGGTCGGCACCAAATATAAGCCTGGCGGTTTCTGTCCTGCCGGCACCCATCAGGCCCGCAAAGCCTAATATTTCACCTTGGTGCAATTCAAAAGATACATCCTTTACTAAAGGCGATTTTAGGCCCTTGACTTCTAAAATAACAGGTGCACCCGGAGGGGCTGTGCTTTTAGATTTAGGCTCTTCATAAATAACGCGCCCAACCATTAGCTGGATGATTTCAGATACATCTGTTTCTTTTGTGTTAAGGGTATTGATATATTTTCCGTCACGCATAACAGTTATGCGGTCAGAGATTATAAATAATTCCTCCATACGGTGGGATATATAAACTATCCCATGGCCGTCATCACGCAATTTATTTATAAACTTGAACAGCTCTGTTATCTCGCTTTCTGTTAAAGCCGCCGAAGGCTCATCCATAATAAGCGTCTCAGAGTTAAGGGATAGGGCTTTTGCTATCTCTACCATCTGCTGCTTAGCTACGCTTAAGTCTTCTACCTTGTCAGTCGATTTAATGGAAAGGCTTAACGAATTGAGCAGTTTATCCGTTTCGTCGTTCATCTTTTTTGTATTTATGAATAAACCATTCATTGGCTCCCTGCCAATAAATATATTTTCAGCAACTGTTAAGTGCTGCATTAGGTTTAGCTCTTGGTGTATTATCCCAATGCCTAACGCTTGTGCTTCAGATGGCCCTGAAATATTTACCGGCGAACCTTTAACATAAATCTCCCCGCTGTCTTTAGGGTAAATCCCGGTCAATATTTTCATTAGGGTTGATTTGCCGGCACCATTTTCCCCGATAAGCGCATGTACCTCGCCGGCATTGATATCAAATTTACAATTATCTAATGCATGGACGCCGGGAAAATATTTTTCGATATTCTCCATCCGAACTAATTGCTTTTCCATTCTCTCACCTCAATCCTAATTTATTTTTTAATTCGGGCCTTCAAGTAATGCAAACCCATTTAGTATTTTTATAGCAGGGTAAAATTTTATACCGGTGCACGTTAGCCTGCAATAAAAACACTAAATATCGGTACGGCGTTGAGTAAACATTTCCACCGGCACGATATTGTTTTATCTATCATACACAAAAAAATGAAAGATCTTAATTAAATATATTACTTTTATAGGTTAAAATTCTATTATCTTTGTTAAAATAGTTTTATATCTTATGAGAAATGTTGTATTATCATTAAATGAAGGCATGGTTACTATTGATTTTTTTGCCACAATAAGTGAAATCCTATAGGGGGCAGATTTATGTATAAAGTAATTATTGTTGATGACGAGCCAATTATAAGGCATGGCTTGAAAAATAAAATAGATTGGGCTTTGCTGGGGTTTGAATGTATTGCCGCCTGTGAAAACGGCAGGGAGGCTCAAGAATATATTGAAAAAACTAGGCCGGACCTTGTTATTACAGATATAAAAATGCCCTTCGTTGATGGGCTGGCCCTTACGGAATATATTAAAGAAATTGATAAAAACATTAAAGTTATAATACTTTCGGGTTATGATGAATTTGAATATGCAAGGAAGGCCATAAAATTTGGCGTCAATGATTATATTGTAAAACCAATAACCGCATCTGAGATGATGGTTGTGCTTGAGAAATTAAAAAATGAGATTGACAAAGAGAAAAAAGAAAATGAAGCCCATATAAAAAAAGAAAAATTGCTGGATGATAATAAATTAATTATAAAGGAGCGTTTCCTGCAAGAGCTTGTAAGCTTAGATATAAATGCAGAAAAAATAATTTCGCATTTGGGGGAATTAGGCGTCGATTTGTCAGGAAGCTCTTATGTTGCGGCTATTATTGATGTTGATGAGGGGTTTAATAAAATTGGGCTTCAGGAAAACCCGAACGACCCCGTTTTATATTTTTCGGTTTTTAATATAACGGAAGAAATTATAAATAATGATAAGCTAGGCGTTACCTTCCAAGATTCAGAATTAAAAACTGTGGTGATTTTTTGCGCACCCGATACCGGAATAATGGAGCTGGCAAAGAACACTTGCTATAGGGTCCAAAACACGGTTAAGTCTATTATGAATTTTACTGTAAGCATTGGGGTAGGCGAATACAGAAATTCCCCGGATGCAATAGCAGAATCCTATAAGGAAGCATTGAATGCCTTAGAATATAGGTTTTTGATGGGGAGCGGTAAGATAATAAGCATAAGCGGGGTTTCTATAAATGTAAAAAACACCGCATCAGATATAATAACTGTAGAGCCCCAAATAATCGAGGGCATAAAAGACGGGCGCGAGGATGTGCTTATTAACTCTGTTGGGGACCTGTTTAATATAATTAAGAATGCCCACCTTTCTGTAGAGGGGGCATATGAAGTTTTGTATAGCCTTATATTTAAAATCCAGAAAACAATGGAGGCTTATGATGTTAACGATATTTTTGAAACAAGGCATAATATTATTTCGGATATTTATAGGTATAAAACCTTAGATGAAATAGAAATTTGGCTGATCGAGGTTTGCTGCAATATAATGCAGTACTTAAACAAGAAAAAGGAGAAATACACTAAGCAGTTAATTTTGAAGGCTGAAGATTTTATAAGGGAAAACTACAGCGACCCAAAAATCAGCATTAATTCAGTAAGCAAGGAGCTTTCATTAAGCCCCAGCTATTTCAGTGCCTTATTTAAAAACCTAACAAACAAAACCTTTACAGAATACCTTACAAACGCCAGGATAGAAAAAGCAAAAGGGCTTTTAGCCTCAACCAGTTTAAAAACATATGAAATAGCATACAAGGTTGGTTATTCTGACCCGCATTATTTTAGCATCGCTTTTAAGAAGGGTACGGGCCGGAGCCCAACAAAGTATAGGGAAGGGCTATCATGAGGAAAAAAATATTTAATGGGATACGTTTTAGGATCGCGATAATTTTTTCTTTGCTTATATGCATAACCATAATAACTATAATCGTGATATCATATATTTTTTCAAGGGACGTGTTAACAGATAATTCTGATTTATATACTGGCCAATTATTGCAGCAGGTTACTAACGGCGTAGATAATTATGTTGAATATATGCAGGATATATCTGAAATTATTGTCTCAAATAGGGATGTTACAGAATATTTGGGGGCCAAGGATATCTATTCATCCTATTCGAGGTATATGAAGTATAAGCTCTCCGAGCTTTTTTATTCCATAACATTTTCTAGGGACGATATAACAAACATCGCTATTTTTGGGGCTAAGGATTCTAGGTATATATTTAATTTAAACCAAAAGAAGATGAATGCAAATATGCCGCTCGAGGAAACCTATTGGTATACTTCCGCAATAGAGGCTGGCGGCCAGCCGGTCATTTTCCCGTCTAACGTCCAAAATATAATAGAAGACAACTATTCTTATGTTGTAACCTTGGCCAGGGCGATAAAAAAACCGGTTAATAATGATGTTATGGGCGTTGCGCTGGTAGATTTGAATTATAAAAAAATAAAGGACCTTTGTAGTGGGATAAGCCTTGGTGAAAAGGGCTATGTATTTATTATTGATGATAAGGGGGATATTGTTTACCACCCACAGCAGCAGCTTATTTACAGCGGGCTAAAAAGCGAAGATGTTGATTTAATTTTGAAAAGCGGTGAAGGCACCCTGGCCCTGGAAGATAATAGCGGCCGGGCCTATATGGTAAAAAAATCCCCGGCTACTAACTGGCGGGTTGTTGGCGTAACATATGCCGAGGAATTAGGTATTATTTCATCGAGGATACAGTTTACTTATTTGGTTGCGGCATTTATTTTCGTAGCTATTGCACTGGGTATGTCCTATTATTTTTCATACAGGGTAACAAAGCCTATTAGGGGCCTTCAGGAATCAATGAAGGAAGCGGAAAAAGGGAATTTTGACAAAAAAGTTTATATCAAGACCAATGATGAAATAGAAGCCCTGTCAAACAGCTATAATATAATGATTGATAAAATCGAAGGGCTTATGAAGCAAATTATCAATGAACAAAAACTCAAAAGAAAAAACGAGCTGAAAATCCTACAAGCACAGATAAACCCGCATTTTTTATATAATACCTTGGATTCTATTATATGGATGGCGGAATTGGGCGAATCTAAAAATGTTGTGCTGATGACATCATCATTGGCAAAGCTTTTACGGATTAGCATAAACCGCGGTTCAGAAATTATAACTGTGCGGAGGGAGCTGGAATATATCAAAAGCTACTTAACGATTTTGAAAATGCGCTATGGCGATAAAATAGAATACTCCATCGATGTAGATGAAAATATAATGAACAAACAAATATTAAAATTATTGCTGCAGCCCCTGGTAGAAAATTCTGTTTACCATGGGCTTAAGAATAGGGAAAACGGCGGGGTTATAAGAATTACCGGGCATGAAGAGGGTGGCCGGCTGAAAATTATAATATATGATACAGGGGTCGGGATGACTGCAGAAGAATTAGATAATATTTTTAAAAAGGATATAGAGCGGGATAATGGTGTGGGCATAAATAATGTAGACGAGAGGATAAAATTATTTTTTGGGAATGATTACGGGATAAGCTTTAAAAGCGAATTCCACAAGTATACAGAAGCAGTAATTATTATCCCTTCGGTTGATTGCGGGGTGTGAGTATGCGGGGGCAAATTAAAAAAAATTTAATATACTTTTTGATGTTTGCTTTGTTTATAACTATTATTTCAGTTTCCTATTTAACGTCAAATGATAAAAAATATAAAATAATTTTTATTTCAAAAGCCCTGGATAAGTTTACGCCCTTCTGGGGCACTATGCAACAGGGCATGTATGCCGCGGAAAAAGAGTATGGGGTCGAATTGGAGATTGTTGGTGTAGAAGATGAAACCCAAGTTGAAAAGCAGAAAATACTGTTAACGGAAGCCATTGAATCCAAGCCGGATGCAATCATATTGTGCGCCGCAAGCTATACGCAGCTGGATAGCATATGTGACAATATAAATGGGCCGGTACTGATAACTGTTGACTCTGATATACAGTCCCCAAAAAGGCTTGGCTATATTGGCACCAATAATTATGAAGCCGGGCGGGAATTAGGGAGGATACTTTCCAGCAAGGTTTCCGAATCTGATAAAATATTATTCATAAGCTCTATAGAAGGGACAAGCTCAATAATGGAGCGGGAACGTGGGTTTATGAGCTCATTGACCGGGAAGCAGAAAGGGCAGATTGTTGGCCCGTTTTATTGTGAGACAATTGTTGAAAAATCTTACGAAATATCTAAAAAAGCATTGGCCGAGAACCCAAGCATAAAATGGGTCATTGGTATGAATGAGCCTTCTGTCACCGGCTCGGTTTTGGCTATTAATGAGCTTACGGCTGAAAGCGGGATAAGTGTATTAGGGATAGATACTTCAAAGACAGTAATCAAGGGGCTCGAATATGGCGTAGTCGATACGGTCCTAGTACAAAAGCCTTTTAACATGGGCTACCAAAGCATAAAATATGCCGTTGACGCCATAAAAGGGGAAAAACTTGAGGCCCATATTGATACAGGGTTTCAGGTCGTTAATAAAGGAAACATGTATTCTAAAGAAAATCAAAAATTATTATTTATTTTTGCGGATTAAGCGGGCAAAATTAAAGAGGCGGATGAACCGCCCCTTTTTTTGCATATAGGGTTAGCCTATTCTGACTGCGCTTAACTGTGCGCCACCCGATGGTGTAGTTAATATAGTAATAAGTGGCGAAGATGCATCTAAGCTTAATACATCGCCGGCATTTAGGTGTAAAACTTGTGAGCCTGAGTACAAAGTATTTGTACCGACAGATGCCAGTTGGGAAGTTGTTAATGATGGGACTTGCGTACCATTAACTTGAACCCCTGTTGTTAAAGTTGTAGCAACGCTAACAGCTGTTGACAGGTCATAGTTTATTAAATAATCGCCGGCTTGCTGAATTGTAATTGTGTTCCCGTTTGTTGTTGTATTCAAGGATGACGCAGTACCGTCCAGCGGAATTTCAACGCTGCTGCCTAATAAGGTTGGGGTCGTTGTTACCCCTGTATTATATTTACTGGCATACGCGATTAATGAGCCGAGTGAACCGGTAGGGCCGGTTGAACCTGTCGCGCCGGTTACTCCGGTGGCGCCGGTTGGGCCAGTTTCTCCGGTCGCACCTGTCGGTCCAGTAATTCCGGTGGAGCCGGTTGGGCCAGTAATTCCGGTGGCGCCGGTTGGACCAGTAATTCCGGTGGCACCGGTTGGGCCAGTAATGCCAGTGGCACCAGTTGGACCGGTTTCTCCTGTCGCGCCGGTTGGGCCGGTAATGCCAGTGGCACCGGTTGGGCCGGTAATGCCAGTGGCACCGGTCGATCCAGTAATTCCAGTGGCACCGGTTGGGCCGGTTTCTCCGGTTGCACCTGTCGCGCCGGTTTCTCCGGTTGCACCGAATTCACCATTAATACCATCTGCGCCGGTTGCGCCGGTTGGGCCGGTTTCTCCGGTTGGGCCAGTTACGCCGGTTGCACCGGTCGCACCAGTGGCGCCAGTTACGCCGGTTGCACCTGTCGCACCAGTGGCGCCAGTTTCCCCGGTTGCACCTGCCGCACCAGTTACGCCAGTGGCACCGGTTACGCCAGACGGGCCAGTTGCACCAGTAGGCCCAGCAGTGCCGGCGGCACCGGTGGCTGCACGTATATTACGGCAACACAATGTTCAAAAATATTTAAGGGCTACATTTCCCCGCCCCCGCCCAACCCATTCCGGTTACCCAGTTCATTTTTAACCAGCTCCGCCGCCCGCCGGTACTGGTCGGCAAAATTAAAATCGATTGTTAAACCGCCGCCCTCATGTACATAAATAGTTTTAACCAGCTCTGCGAGGATTCCACGGTCAAGGCTCTGGATATTTTTGTGTTTGAGGAAGGAGTTAAAGTATGGGTTGTTTGAGCTGCTGTTATTCCTTAGGCCCTTGATTTCCCCTTCCAATGTTTCAATATCCAGCTTCAGCTGCTGCACTTTTTCCTCTAAACCTTTTTTTATGCTAAGATATTCTTCGCGGCTGATATCGCCGTTTTTCCAATCTATATACAGGCTGCTTCGGGGCACCGCCGTTTTTTCAAGCGCCTGCCTTTTCAATTGCAAGGCTGTAACCAGGCGGGTGCCCCCCGTTTGAGGCATAGGGGCGTTATTGGCTTCATCAAGAATTTCTGATATATTGCCAATCAATTCTATCTGCTTGCGTATTGTTTCTAAGACGGCGGCCTCCAACATGTCATGCCGTATAGAATGCCGTGTGCATACGCCTTGGGTCAAATACGTTCGGCATATGTAGTAAACAGTTTTTCTCATTCTCCGGTTCAATGTAGTCCGCCCCATGGATTTGCCGCAATCGGCACAGCGCAGGAACCCGGAAAGGGTATGTTGCTTTACTGAGTCATGCACTGTCCTGGTGTTGCGCATTATGAGCTCCTGGGCTTTTGAGAAAGTTTCTTGGCCTATGATCGGCTTGTGTGTATTTTCGACGGTTACCCATTCGCTTTTCGGAATGTTGACGCGCTTATGCACCTTGTAGCTTTTTACTTTCTGTTTCCCTTGCAGCGTATGCCCCAAGTAAGTTTCATTTTGTAAAATGGAAGTTATGCTTCGCGCAGACCATAATGGGGTGCCGTGCGAAAAGGAAGGGTTATAGTAATTAATGCCGAGGCTCCGTTTATAGGCTGACGGGCACGGCACACCCAATATATTTAGTTTTTTTACAATCCCCTTTCTGCTCATACCGCTATAGACAAACCAGTGGAATATATCACGGACAATTGGCGCAGCATTGCGGTCCACAATCAAATGGTGTTTATCGGCCGGGTCCTTCATGTATCCGTACGGAGCGAAGGAGCCGATGAACTCGCCTTTTTTGCGTTTCGTATCAAATGTGCCGCGCACCTTGACAGATGTTTCCCGGCAATGGTTTTCGTTATACATGCTCTGTATGGAAAGGCCAAGTTCATAGACGCTGTCAGGATTTTTATAACTGTCTAGTTTAGGTAGCTCCAACGATATAAACCGGACATCTTTAACCACAAATAAATCCTGCAGGTATCTTTTGCATTCCCAATCGTTGCGGCTCAGGCGGGACAGGTCTTTTACAATCACACAATTAATAGCGCCGTTATCGATATCGGTTAACATCCGCTGAAAATCCTCCCGGTTGCTGTCTGTCCCTGTGCAGCCGTCATCTACATAAAAATCTATGAGCTGTATCGTTTCTTCCAGCAGAAGCTGGTCAAAAAATGCTGCCAGCCTTTGCTTTTGATTTGTCACACTGTAGCTTTCGTCGTTGCCGTCCTCTCTGGAAAGCCGGATATAAATGGCGGTTTTCCAGATAGTATCAGTTTTTTTCATAGGGATGTTTGTTTTTCCGGTTCTAGCCATTACCCCTCCGATCTCTATAATCATGCCTAAGCATATAACAAAACTTCATATAAATCAGCAAGTTTTAATGCTAATAAGATAATTTTTTAGGATGTGCCCCAAATCTTTCCCGTCGGGGGCAAACCGCACCTTAACGGCTGTTTTGCCACACAAAAACAGGTATGGGTTTTTGATGCCCTCTAAATATTTCTCCATCCGGTGCATTGCTGGCTGCTGTTTATCGCAGCTTATTTCTGTTATGTCGGCCAGCCTGGCCCGGTCTGCTTTATTAATTTCGGCTTTGCTTAGCCGGTCAAGCTCCTCGAGCGTTAGCAAAAAAAATCACCCCATTTCGTTATATAGTTATCTTTATGATGATAATAAGCTATTCATGTTAAGTACAAGCCGCCGCAAGGTAGATTTAACCTTCTGTGCCCGCCTTTTTTAGCAATTTTAAAACCAAATACCATCAGGAAAACTTTATCCATATTGGCTTTATTCTGGCTGTATTTTTTTTTGGAACCCTTTAAACAAGTTTTGAATATTATATAAATGAGCCTTAAAACGGCATGCCCAGCGTGAGCTATTTAATTGGGCATATTTTAAGGCGGCGGCAATTGAAAAAATTTTCATTGCCATAAAAAAATTATAATGGAGGTGCCCTATATGGGAACACCAACTACTACCGGCTCAGTCAGCCGTAGCCAAGCAGCCACGGGCGAGCTTTTAAAAATAATGATGGATAAAGTGGCTATCAAAAATCGGCCAACCAGCGAGGGCGACGCGGTGTCTAAAGCCACAGAAGCAGCGGAAACGGAAGCGTCGGAGATGGTTTCAAAAGATTATGACGTAGAATTTGAATTATATAAATATCAAATTACCGAGCTTGAGGGCAAGTTTAGTGTGCACAAGGCCGAATCTCCGCTAGATGTAGTGTCAGATGAGCGCCCCAGGAAGCTAACTATTATCCACACAGCAGTGGCGGAGCTTGACAAAATTGACGTGTCGGGTTTCCAGATCGGCGTCCCGTTCAGCTACGACCTGGTGGAAGAAGTGATAGAGAAGCATACCCTTTTACTTGCGCAAAATCAAATTTCAGAGGGGTATAGCATCAATTTTAACAAGACGAATTATATCCCGAATTGTTTCCCTGATGCAGGTGTACTAATAGGTACAGTTACTGTATCCAATAATGCTTACCCAGACGATTCCGCATCAAATAACAAAACAATCACCGCGGTGTACACGCCAACAACTGCCGAGGAAGAACTTGCTAAAATTAATGTGGTAGCTGTGGTCATTGATTTGCCTAGGTATTCTAATACTGTGGAGGAAAAGGAAGCGGTTGTAGCCAAGGTTAATTTGGCGGCACAATTACAAATCGCACCAGGGTATGATGTAAGCTTTGAAGACTCTTCTTATACCCCCGGAAGCATTTCCGGCATATACGCTGTTACAAACAGCAATGATTTGAGTGACACAATAAGGCAGACTGAAGAGTCCCATATTAATGTGAACGCTGAATAATTTGATTTTAATGCAGTGGGGAAACTTCTGAGGGGCCTCATGTTTCGCATTGCTCAGCCGGCTTAATCCATGAATAAAAAACCCCGCCCTAACCAAACTTTGAGGAATGGTTGGGCGGGGCATTTGTGCCTATGTCAAACAAATCTGTTTTATTAATTCTTGCCGGGCCGCGGCTTACTGGCCGGCTCTTCATTCTCTATGAAATTCCCATGCCCTCTCTGGAACATTTCCCAAATTGTTTTAATTTCTTCACAAATTCTACCGGCCTTTATCTACCCTTTAAAATCAAATAACCCCAGGAACCCCATACATACTCGGTAGAATGTTTTTTGGAACCTTCCGAACAAGATTTGAATAGTATATAAATGAGCCTTGAAATTACACGCCCGGCAAGAACTATTTTATTGGGGATATTTTAAGGCGGCGGCAATTTAATAAATCTTTGCTGCCAAAAAATTTTAACAGGAGGTGCCCTATATGGGAATACCTAAAATTACTACCGGAACCGGTAGTAGATATGAAGCAATTACAGATTTAAT
>JAITVM010000149.1 GCA_031285815.1 Clostridiales bacterium
TTTTTGGGTGTCGTTAACCTGGGTAATTTTTGGGGTGTTTTGGTGTTTAACAATTGTCGGCATACCGATTGGATTACAGTGTTTTAAATTCGCGGCCTTTTCTTTAGCGCCGTTTGGGAAAGATATTTTACTTGCGCACAACTCAACTTCATTTATTTTAAACCTGCTTTGGATTATTTTTGGCGGTTTGGAAATAGCTGTAACCTGCGCCGTTATCGGTTTATTATTCTGTATCAGCATAATCGGCATACCTTTTGGCTATCAATGTTTTAAATTGGCTAAGCTTGCGCTTATGCCATTCGGCGCAGAAATAATATATTCGAAATAATAAAAAACAACAAAAAAAGCCTGGCACCCCAGGCTTTTTTTTATGCTATATAACCCGGCTAAAATTTAAAGGCATACGCCTCCGGCGCTTCTATAGCTTTTTCTATCAAAAGGCTTAACCCATTTAAGCCTTCATTTATTTTTTGTATTGCCAAAGGCTCCGGCTTAGTATCAGGAAATTTTGGCACAAAAACCGTGCAGCAGTCATTAAAGGGCCGGATAGAAATTTCAAAGGTCCCGATTTCTTTTGCTATGTTTATAATATCATCTTTATTAAATGCGCAAAGGGGCCTAAGTACAGGCATGACAACTGCCTGGTCAATAACAGCTATGGCTTTTAATGTCTGGCTCGCAACCTGTGCCACGCTATCGCCAACAACAAGGGCTTCGGACCCATTTTTTTCAGCAAGGGCACCAGCGGCTTTTAACATAGAGCGCTTTAAAAAAATAGTCATCTTATCCTCAGGCGCATTATTTTTAATATATAGCATAACCTCGGTAAAATTTATGACATTAAGCTTTATTTCACCGGTATAAACGCTCAATTTTTCGCATAAATCTTTAACTTTAATTATAGAGTTTAAAGAGGTATACGGCGGCGAATGGAAATAAACCGCCTCTAACGAAACGCCCCGCTTTGATATTAAGTAGCCGGCAACCGGGCTATCAATCCCCCCCGAAAGCAGCAGTGTTGCTTTTCCGGATGAGCCCACCGGCAGCCCCGAAATGCCTTTAATTTCTTTCGAATATATATAAGCGCAAGAGCGCAGCTCTATCCGCAAAACAATATCCGGCTTAATTACGTCTACAGAAAAATCATTGCCGCTGTTAAAAATATACCCGCCGACATCCGCCGCTATCTGCATAGAATCCATAGGGTATTTTTTATCGCTGCGCCGCGCCTCAACTTTAAAAGTAGCCGCCGGGTAATTTTCAACCATATGCGAAAGGGCAAGCCCCCGCAGGTTTTCAATAGATAAATCATCTGTTTTTATAGCGGGGCAAACAGAGGTTATGCCCGGCGTATTTTTAAGCCTATCAAGCGCCGCGCCAAAACCCGTGCCGCCATCCCCTACTGGTTCTACAACAAACCGGGATTGTTCCCTAATAACAATATAATTAGGGCCCAGCCGGTTTAAAATTGTATCAGCCAGCTTCCTATAAAACTTAGGTTTATTTTTGCCCCGTATAAAAATTTCGCCATACTTAATTAATAAAACATTTTTCTGCATTTATGATTCCCCGCGTAATTTTTTTACTTCCCCTTTAAGTATAGAAACACAGAGCTCAACCTCCTGGACTGTGTTATACCTGCTAAAGCTAAACCGTATTGCAGATTCGGCATGCCCCTCCGGAAAGTTGTGGGCTATTAAATTGTTGCTCACCTGCCTGCCCGAACAAGCGGCGCCCGTAGCTACATAAACGCCTTTTTCAGAAAGCGCATTTAATAAAATTTCGCCTTTTATGCCTAAAAAGCTGGCATTTAAAATATACGGCGAACTATTTTCCAAATCAGTATTTATAACGCAATCTGGTATTTCACTTAATAAAGCAGCCATTGTATCCCTTAGTGTGGCGGCATGCTGGTAATTTTTTTGTATATTGTCAAAAGCTGCTGAGCAGGCCTTTTTAAAAGCCAGCGCCGCCATAGCATCCTCTGTGCCCGGGCGTATGCCGTTTTGCTGCTGCCCGCCATAAAAAAGCGGCTTGATATTAACGCCCTTATTTATAACCAAACCGCCAAAGCCTTTATTGCCATGTATTTTATGCGCGCTAAAGGTAAACAGGTCAATATTGCAGGCCTTTAGGTTTATTTCGAATTTCCCAAAAGACTGCGCCCCGTCAACATGGAATAAAGCCCTTGGGTTATTTTTTTTGATTAAGAACCCAAGCTTTTTTATATCCTCGGTAATTCCGGACTCGTTATTGACATGCGTAAGCGAAATTAGTGTTGTATCTTGATCTATAGCATACTCCAGCTCGCGGATATTTAAAAAACCGCCTAAAACATCTAAATATTTAACTGTGGATTTTTTCTGGTGCAGGGCTTTTATGGGCCCCGCCACAGATGGGTGCTGGTTTTTTGTAGTGATAATAGATTTATTGTTTGAGCCCAAAACCGCAATATTATTTGATTCGGTGGCCCCGCTGGTAAAATATATTTCTTCATGGCTGCAGCCGATTTTTTCGGCTAAGTATTTTTTTACCGACACAATTGCTTCCATAGCATTAATGCCAAATTCATGTACAGACGAAGGGTTGGAATATAGTTTATTATCAAGGAAATTATCAAGCGGCTTTGTAGTTGCGGCATTATCAAAATAAATATAACCCATAAAAATCAACCTACTTTAACATGATTATATGTCCCCTGTTTCATATAGTAAAATTGATGTAAAAACCATCCCGGCCGTTTCCGACCGCAAAACCCTGGCCCCAAGCGAAACTATTTCCACTTTGCCAACCTGCAGTTTTTTTATTTCTTCCGGCGTAAACCCGCCCTCCGGGCCAATAAAGGCACAAGCGCTTCTATATCCCCCGCTTATATGCCCCTTTAAACCACCCGGGCCTTCCTTTTCATAACAAACAAAAGCCCTATCATAATTATTTACCGAGGCTGCCGCTTCTGAAAAATCCAAATAACGCGCAACTTTCGGGATAATGCCCCGGCCGGACTGCTTTGCCGCAGATTCCGCAATTTTATTGTAGCGCTCAAGTTTTTTCCCGGACAAGTCCGGCTTAACAATTGTATTTTTTGTCACGATAGGTATTATTTCATAAACACCTATCTCTACACATTTTTGGATTATGAATTCAAATTTATCTGATTTCGTAAGTGCTTGAAAAAGTGTAACACGTAAACTTGGTTCAGAAAGGCTTGGCTTTTTTTCTATAATTTTAGCCCTGGCCCCTTTTTTGTCAATTAAATCAATTTCGCAAAAATAATCTGAGCCCACGCCATCGCAAATAATAATTTCATCCCCGGGCTTTGCCCTCAATACATTTATCAGATGGTTTGCATCAGGGCCTATTATATTTATGTAACCAGGCCCTATCTGCCCTTCTTGGGCAAAAAATTTAGGCAAGGCCCTTACCCACTTTCGAAATAATAGACACCCAGCCATCCTTCTCAAATTTATTTATAACTTCAAAGCCCTCTTCTGATAAAGCGTTTAAAACATCGTTTTCCCGCTCTGTAATAATCCCCGAAGCTATAAAGGTGCCGCCGTTTAAAATAATGCCGCGTACAAAGCCCAATAAACCGATTATAACGTCTGAAACAATATTAGCCACAACGATATTAAAGCCCTGCCCAATAACCTCGCCCCGTAGGCCCTCATCTTCTAAAACATCGCCAATTAAAACATGATAGTTTTCGTTGATATTATTAAGCTTGGCATTATGGTAAGCTGTTTTATAGGCGCTATTGTCAATATCAACAGCATAGGCATACTGGGCACCTAAAAGCATTGATATAATTGATAATATCCCCGTGCCACAGCCCAAATCCAAAACCTTGCTTTCCTTAGAAATATATTTTTCAAGCCCCATGATACAAAGCTGGGTTGTTTGGTGCAGCCCTGTCCCAAATACATGGCCAGGCTCAATATTAAAAACAACCGCGCCGCCTAAACCATCCAAGCCGCCCAGCTCTTCCCAAACCGGCTTGATAATAATTTTTTCGCCAACCCTAAACGGCTTATAATATTTCTTCCAGTTATTTTCCCAATCCTCATCGTTTACTTTCTTTGATTTAATATCCAATGAGCCCAAAGGGCAGGCAAAATTTTCACTTATGGCTGCCGCCATTAGGCTATCAAGCCCTTGTTTAACCAATAAAACAGACTCATGCCCAAAAATATCATCCGTGACATAAAATTTAATACACGCTTCAGTATTGTTAAAAATATTATCGCCTACATAGTCCCAGTATTTATCCGGCGATTCTAAAATTTTTCTGATTTCATTATCGTCCTCGATAACCATGCCTGTAATACCCGCATTTAATAGAGCCCCTGTTACAAGCTCGGTTGCCCCAGACGCAATTGATATGCTTACCTCGACCCAATCCAACCCTATTCTCCATTTCTGTTAATAGCCTATAATTTGTATGTATATTACATTTTTAATTATAACATAGTTTAAAATCAAAGCTCAAAAAATTTTATAAAAGATTTTTCTGTTAAAGAAATATCTTCGACTGCGCCCAGTTCACGGATGGAATGCATAGACAATACCGGTGCCCCCACATCTATTACCGGAACCGATAGCTCTTTAGAAAAAGCTGGGCCCATTGAAGACCCGCCCATTAAATCAGACCGGTTGACAAATTTCTGAAAAGGTATATTATTCTCTTCACAAATGCCGATATATACAGAGGCGGCAAAAGAATCCGTACTGTATCTTTTATTCGATGAGTACTTGATTACAGGCCCCTTGCCCAAGGATGGCCTATTTGTTAAATCATGGGCGGACCCATAATTATGGTGCACTCCATGTGCCAGGTCCGCAGAAATCATTATCGAATTGCTGATTGAACGGTAATAATTTTCCTCCCCCTTATTAAGCGCTATCATAACCCTACGCAAAACATTTTGCAGGAAGGAAGATTCCGCGCCGCCAGACGCCTTCGAACCAACCTCTTCGTTATCTAAAAAGACCCCAACTTTAGACGGTTTTGTTGTGCCTGAATTAATAAGCGCCCTTAAAACCGAATTAACCATATATAAATCATCTAATTTGCACGCACTTATAAACTCCTCGTTTATGCCCAAAAGCTGCCCGCCAGAGCAATCATATAAATATAGTTCAAAATCTAAAATTTCATCCGCCGGGGCATTCAAATTTTCTGACAGCAGGCCCATAAGTATATTGCCCTTTTCTAAATTTTCATTAATAAGCCCTATTACCGGCAGCAAATCAACCTGTGGGTTATATTTGCATATATTAGCGGCGTCCCTTGCTAAATGTGGCGCCAAGCTCGGTATTATTACAAGTGGCCGCTTTATGTCCACAAGCCTAACTTCCGGCTTTAATAAATCCTTCGTTTTTAAAACAGCTTTGCCCGCAATAGAAAGCGGCCTATCAAACCATGTTGAATAAATTGACGAGCCGTATGTTTCCGTATTAAGCTTTATATATGTAGATTCCGCTTCAATTTCTGGGTCCGGCTTTATTTTAAAAGCAGGCGAATCATTATGTGCGCCTATAAGCCTAAAGCCATAATTTTCAATATCATCTTCGCCTATTTCAAACGCGATGACCGCAGAGGAATTTTTTGTTACAAAATATTTGCCATGTTTTTTAATATCCCATTTTTCCGGTTCTTTCAGCTCTGTATAATTATTTTGCAGCAATATCTTTTTAATATTGTCAGCCACATGAAAAACTGAAGGGCTGGCCCCTATAAAATCAATTAATTCTAAAGCCTTTTCTTTACACATATTATAAACCCCCCCAAAACCAAATTACATTTTTTTAATTATTATATTATATAAAATATAAAACTCGAAGGGGTTACAAAAAACACCCCAAATTTTCAGGGCATGTTTTGTTTGGCATTAGCCAAAAACACCCCAAATTTTTGGGGTGTTTTTTATGTTTATTATAGGGCTATGGTATTGCTACAACAATTACATAGTTTGCTTTTTAGGGGGGTCCAATAAGATAAAGCGCCTTTTATCGCAAATGAGCATCCCTTCTTTCTGCATTTTGCCCAGTTCTTTAGACAGGGAGCTCCTTTCAATGGCTAAATAGTCAGAAAGCTGCTGGCGGTTAAAAGAAATATCAAAGCTGTTACTGTTAGCGGCACGCGCCTGGTCAGATAAAAAGAACAATATTTTTTCCCTTACGCTCCGGTGGGCCAAATTGTTTGCCCGGCTGTTTAGTGCCACTGATTTGTTTGCCAATACCAATAAGAGGTTATGTGCAAGGCGGATGTGTAAATCATAATCCCCCCGCCTATAATTGAGTACACTGTCAGTATTAATAAAAAAAATAGTACATTGTGTAATTGCAATCACATCATAATAAAGCGGTTCTTTAGTGAATGAATGGGCTTCGCAGAAATACTTGTTTTCTGTAACTTTTCTCAAAATAAACCGGTTTCCCCAAAAATCCTCATTTTCAACATACAAACTACCTTCTATTACTAAGCTAATTGACTTTACTATGTCACCAGTCTTGTAAATTACCTCACCTGGCTTATAAACCCTAACTGTTGTGGCATATGTTTTGATAACGCTATCTAATTCTTTTTCGTTAAATTTGGCAAAAAGTATCGAAGATGATAAAAAAGAATAAAATTGTTGCATATTTGCCTCCAAAATGCTGAATATTCCACAGACTTTAGTCTTATTTTATCATATAATTCTTAAAAATCAATTATTTAATAAAAATTTGCGTAAAATAGCAGGGATGTACGAGGAAAAATCATATAAAAAGTATAATCCCAAGGCCACTGGCAAGCTTTTTCATGCCTTGGTTGTGAATTGAGAAAAGCTAAAGGAATGATAAAAACTAGAACCTAAGGCTTTTTTTAATAACAGGTTTAACCGCATTTATACCCCTCATGGACACAGCTTGCCCCTGTTCATGAGTCTATTATAATTTTCAGCGCCCGCTTATGATGTTTTTCAGTTTTAAAATAACTGCGGATGTTGAGAGGTTCTTCTT
>JAITVM010000190.1 GCA_031285815.1 Clostridiales bacterium
TGCTTTTTATTACAAGTTTTTATGCTAGCTTTTTTTCAAAGCTCAATCATATTATCACCATTTTATTTGCGTGTCAACATTTTTTTAGTTTTTTCTCAAAAAAATGCGTAAAATGCTTTTGGCCCACACAATCCACATAATTAAATGTGAATAATATGGACCAAAAGCTTAATCATAAGTACCTATCAAAATTATAAAACTTATCTCGAATGCTTGTCTATCCCAAAAATAGCTTTCACAAATTCTGCATTATTATCTGTTTTCACAAGCCTGTCAGTAATTTGTTCATTTATATCAACGTTATTTTGATTGCTATTTAATAATTTCCTAAGCATATAAACTGCCTCTAGTTCTGCTTTTGAAAGCAGGTTTTCTTCGCGCCTGGTCCCGGATTTAAAAATATCTATAGCTGGGAATATACGCTTCTCAGACAATTTCCTGTCTAAAACAAGCTCCATATTTCCTGTGCCTTTAAACTCCTCAAAGACCATATCATCCATTTTACTGCCAGTATCAACAAGGGCAGTTGCCAGTATAGTCAATGAGCCCCCCTCTTCTATATTCCTAGCCGCGCCAAAAAATTTCTTAGGCATATATAAGGCAGCTGGGTCCAAGCCCCCAGATAAAGTCCTGCCACTAGGTGGGACAGTAAGGTTATATGCCCTTGAAAGCCTAGTTATGCTATCCAATAATATCACAAGGTCCTTTTTCTGCTCCACTAGCCTCTTTGCCCTTTCAAGCACCATTTCTGCCACACGTTTATGGTGGTCTGGCTGTTCATCAAAAGTAGAATAAATAACCTCCACATTGTCGCCAAAAATGGACCTTTTCATATCAGTAACCTCTTCAGGCCGCTCATCAATCAAAAGGACTATTAAATGCATTTCAGGATGGTTTTTGGTAATAGAATTTGCAATTTTTTTTATCAAAACCGTTTTGCCGGCTTTTGGGGGCGCAACTATCATCCCCCTCTGCCCCTTCCCAATAGGTGCAATTAAATCAATTAGCCTCGTAGACAAATCATTTTTATTTATTTCAAGCTTAATCCGCTTTTCTGGGTGGATAGGAGTCAAGTCTTCAAAATTAGACCGCCTTGAAGCAACTTCGGGGTCATCCCCATTTACCGATTTAACCAGCAATAATGCGGAAAATTTTTCGCCATCTTTAGAAATCCGTATACTGCCCCTTACTAAGTCGCCTGTCCTTAAATTAAAGCGCCGTATCTGGGATGGGGATATGTAAATATCCTTTGGCCCAGGAAGGTAATTTTCTATCCTTAAAAAGCCATACCCATCAGCCAAAACTTCCAAGACACCTTCTTCAACTTTTCCGCTATCCAGCTGTTCCATATTAGTAGCCCATTCACTTTTGGTCTGCGGCTCCCTTTTATAAACTGGCTGTTCTACAACAGCCGGCTCTGTAACCGTACTTTCCAATGATAACTGTGTTGCTGGTTTTGATTCATTTATGGTTGTATTATACATAATCCCCTTAATCTCTTCTTTATTATTTGGCCCTTTATCTTGAGTGCCATCATTATTCTCTAAATTTTCTTTCAAATACTCTATTAAATCGTTCTTCCTATACTTTGTTACACCTTTAAGCCCTAGGCCCTTGGCTTTTTCCCTAAGTTCGGTTAACCCCATAGTCAGTAAATCCATAAAATAATGCTGCCATACAATCCAATAAACTATACTGGATTTGAAACCGGTATAAATTTTATACCGCCAGCAGCTTCTCCTTTCAAATTTAATTACACGCGTATAATGAACAAGCCTTCACTAAGGCTGAAAATTCCATGGGTCAACCTGCCCCCAAAGAATTTTCAGCTCAGTTTTATGTTGCTTCACTATAATACAAATTCTTAACCATAATAAGCGGCTTCCCTAAAATTTTATAATTTAAGGGATTATCAAGCTTTGATTTGGCTGTATAACATCACTTGTCAAGTTATTCGCTTCTTTTATAATATTATACATCATCCTATCGCCATAAAACCTATTAGCTATACTTTGAAGGCTATCCCCCCTCATAACTATATAAGTCCTGGCGCCTTGCCCTTGTTGCTGGGTGGATGGTTCAGCAATTTCCGCCACTTGCCCATCTTGGGCTGCCGGTGCGCCAAGCGGGATAACCTCATCTTGTATATCCTCGGCGGCAGCTTCCGCTACTGCACCGCTAGAAGACGAAACACTAGCCAGTTCGTTCCTCAGGGTTTCAATTTCATTTCTAAGCCCTTCATTTTCTTCTTCTATTCTTTCAACATAAGATTGGTTGGCAGATAGGTTGCCACTGATTACACTATTAGAATTATTAGACGCAATTTCTTCCCCAGCTTTAAGGATTTGGATATAAACTACCAAAAGAAAAGTAACTAATAAGAGAAATATTATTATAGAAGCGGAAACTAGATTATACGCCATTTTTATTACTCGCCCATTATCTTTTGCTTTTTTTTCGCCTGCTGTTTCGGCATGCTTGTCTAAAAGTTCATCCTTTGACAGTTCAGTTGTACCATCCCCGTCTGGGGGGGCCGCCATGCCTGCTGTGTAAACCAAGCCATACCTATCACCTTCGGCACCCTCTAGAAACCCTGGGTCAAAATATTCAGTATCATCTTCATAACTGCATATTGGGTCAGTTACCTTAGTATCACTTTCTTCCGTATCATAAGCTTTAGATTTTAATAAATCGTTAGCATTTCTGGAAATTATGTCAATATCATCTTCAAAACCCACATCAACGCTGTCCTGTTTACTACCAGACTTTAATGCCTCCTCGTACTCTTCAATTAACAATTCCAAATCCATTTTGTTAATTATTTCTTCTTCAATAGAATGTTTATCTTTCAATACACAAATCACCGTTACAGGCCACAATCCCGGCCTGCAAACAAACCCCTTTCTTAGTTTGATGAAATAGGCACCCCGGCCATACGTTACTTTTGAAAACCATATAAAAATACGCTGAACAACATAAATTTTGATTGCGGGTATACAAAAATATAAATGATAAATTCAATATTATTACAATCGGGCTACATAGCATAATATAATATACAAACCACCACATTATGCCATCAATTTTATTTTTTATAATACAAATATAGCCCGGGTATCCTTTGAAAAAAGCCAATATTAACAAGATATGGTTAAAATCAGATATTTTGTATAATCGCATCAGTTTTTAATATACTGAGATTATACCTAATTTATTTTGTAATTTCAATCATTGTGGGAAAAATTTTTTATCATAATTACAGATTATATAACTTAAATTAATTTTGTATGCCATCTTGTTTTTATTTGCGAATTGATATATGCTATAATATGATATCATTATATAAAACTAATCTGTCGATTATAATAAAATCAAGGAATACACGTTTAATTTTTATATGATGATGGGCCACAATATGCCACTTTTGCTCTATGTAGAAGGTGACTAAGCCTTTAAGCACCCCTAAAGAATTAGGCCTGCTCATAAACCACCTGCTATATACATAACCTTAAGGATGTGATTTTATGGAGATTGAAAGAGTTAGTGAAAATCAAATCAAATTCATCTTAAACAAAAATGACTTGCGGAAGCGTAACCTCAGAATCGGCGAACTCTCTTACGACTCAGATAAAATTCAGGAGCTTTTTAATGAAATGATGGAGCAGGCCATGCTAGAGCACGATTTTAATTCTGAGCACACGCCCCTCATGATTGAAGCTACCCCAATATCTTCAGACAGCATAGTAATTATAGTGACAAAAGTAAATGGCCCTAACGACCTTGAGGACCGTTTTAATGCATTTAGCGCTAAAAAAGACATCTCTAAACTAAAGCGTAAATTAAAATTGGATTCGAGGCCACTCAATTCTTCTGATTCGAATAACTTTATTATATATTCTTTCGACAACCTAGAACTCGCCTCTGAGCTTAGCAAAAGGGTTATCGATAATTACGTTAAGATCAAAAGCGGTTTATATAAGTATAATAACAGATATTATCTGGCCCTGGAAATATTTGATTTTGAAAATGATTTCAGGCTGCCACTCGAATCAATTTTATCTGAATATGGGCAAAAACATATATCAACCTCTATGTCGCCACATTTTTTAAATGAACACGGCGAAGCCTTAATTAAACAAGATGCAATATACATCCTTTCTAGATATTTGGGTTAAGTTTCCCACTTGTTGCTAGCCTTTTAATACGGGGTTATTGACAAGTGTTTTTTTATGGGCATAAGCCATTAAGGGCTGGTTTAAAACAATAACAAAAAAACATATTTATAGCCAACAAACATTTTAAGTTTGTTGGCTATATTTTGGCTTTATAAAAAATTTCAAATATTTCAAATTATAGCCTTAATAAAAACCAGAAAACCATCTAAATTAATAGCTATCCTCGTCGTCATAACCGCTATCAAAATCTTCATCATAGTCTTCATCATAGATTTCGTCATCTTCTAAGCCATAGCTGCCCTTTAAGTCATCAAAGCCGCCATAAAGCCCGCCGCCATCATCAAATAGGCTGTCTTCGCTATATTCATCACCCAGCTCTTGTTTATTAAGCCTTTCGCCGCCTTTCGGCTCCCGTTTTGGCCTATTCTCACCAAACATGTCAGTACCACCTTTATAATTTTTAGTCCTTGCGGGGTAATTCCCCCCGCAATATAGCAAATTTACAAACATCAAAAATTTTGCGCAAAATATTTTTATACTGTTTCTGTCCCACAATCCGGGCAAAATTTCGACCCAACCATAACCCTGCACTTAGGGCAAAACCTATCGCCTTGCGGTGTTTTTTGAGCCTGTGGCTGGTTCATAGAGTCCATCATCTGCTTCGCCATTTGAAGCCCCATGCCCATTTGGGCTGCCGACGCCGCTGGGCTGCCGCTATCTTTTCCAAAACTATCAGCCATAGATATAGAAGCATATTTACCCATATCAGTAACGAAAGAATGTGAGGCCACTTTATCAGCCATTTCTTGAACTTCTTTTGGGTAATTGACTGACAAGATATTTAAAGATGCAACACCTAAGCCTATAGGCATAAGCTCCTTATCCAATTCTGTAGACATTTTTTTAGCCAGTGCACGGCTATTCGACTGTAACCCTACAAGGGCATTTAGCCCAACCGAATGCTGCCCATTTAAGATGCACTCAGCAATAATCGGGCTTAGCTCCCCCATTATACGTTCAGAAATATCATCTAGTGAATAAGTAGATTTAACGCCCGCAATCTTCATAATAAAAGTTAAGTAATCCCTGAATTCTATAATTAGGTTCCCATTGCACCCCACAGGTATCCCACTTGGCACTTCCGGTGCCGGTATCATAATACGCTGGCGCGTCCCCCAAGGCAATAACAGCTCTTTTGCATTAACAAAATAAACTTCGGCACGCATGCCCGTATCGCCACGCAAAGCAAACCATCCCTTAAGGGTCGATAAAAACGGCGTTATTTCAGTTACTATGTCAAAACTGCCTGGGTCTTTAAATAAACCTTCAATACGGCCATCAGCAAAGAATATTGCATGCTGCCCTTGGCGTATTATCAGTTTTGCACCTTTTTTTATTTCTGAAGAAGGCCATTTATAGAATAGTACATCATCCCTAAATTCATCCCATTCAATAGTATCTTTACCTTGACCAAACCATGCCATACCTATACTTCACTCCATTCTATATTATTATCATATTTTATAGAAACTATATCATAATTATCAATATATCCATAAGAATCTTCTTCTAAAAAAGTAGATAGCATTAATACCACAATAATCAAAGCAATAGCTGCTGCAATTATTTTTGGGGCAGAGTAAGGCCGTTTACCAGATATCCTTCCTGTTTCGCCATTTATAGCATAGCTAAATGTTTTTCCATTAAACCGGAAAGAAGACACATAAACCGGAAGCAGTAAATGTTTATACATAATATCAGAGTGTTTTATATCTAGCGAGCTAACCCTTGCCTGGTCATAACGCATTAAAATTTCATTATGGGCAAGGCCGTCCATATGCCCCCTTATAATAAGCTTAGCCTGTTCAAAAGCCGCATCAGCTTTTATTTTATAAACCTCGGCATAATACCCTGAAAGGTAACCCATAGAAAACGGCTTTGTGTTATTTACGGTATTAAAGGGGAGTATGCCTTGCAAATGCTCAGATTTGTCTGTTGCAGATACCTGGATATCATCAAAGTCATTATATACAACGCCACTAACACTATACCAGTCTGTTACTACGCGGGGCTTGCCATCGTCACCCCTCACTGTACGGTTTACGCCCCCTTGCCCATAATACCTTGCAACAACTTTAGTATCATATGTCCAAAATGGGAGGTACATGGCAGTTAACCCCCCCTCAGCATAGGATTTTTTAAAATTATTAGGTGCAAACCACCGGGACCTAACCCATGACCTGAATTTTTGGCCGGCATCATCTTTGTCTATTTTGAAGGTAACAACCCCTTCGGGGGGGATCCCCGACCGCTGTTTCTCTTCAGCAATTTGAGTTGACCCGCACATTGGGCATACCCCAGAAAATTGTGTGCCTGAAAAAGTAATCTCTGCCCCGCAAGTGCTGCAGTGGGCAACTGCCATCCCTTCAAATGGGACAGACCCTGCTTCGCGTTTTTTATATTCGCTAAAATCATATTCTTTTACGCTGTCTACGACAGCTTCTAAGTCAGTCCGGGTTTTACAAGCCGAACATTCAAACACCTGCGACTTAATATTAAATTTTAATGTCCCCCCACAATTTGGGCAGATAAAATTGCTTGTCTTGACTCCAATTTTATTACTATCCCCATTAGGGCCATCCAATAAAAAAACCTCCTTATACCCAATGCCATAATTTAATAGAACCGCATGCTGCCCTATTAATTACTATAATATTGTACGCCGAAATTTCACCGTTATGTTGTTATTGCCGCAAAAGCTTATATTTCAATTATCATGTTTTTTATTTATTACGTCAATACAATTTCTTATTACTGCAAGGCAAGCCGCCCCTATAAGGTTTCTGGGTAAAACTTATTTGCTTCTTGTTGATACCGTAATATTAAAAACCCGGAAGCTTATGAAAGCTAGCCGGGGCTTTAGTTTGAAAGCTTTTTGACCTCATCGTCTGTAAAAAAAATATTCACACCTTTTTTATAGTCATTCAATATTTTTTCAGCTATTAGCCTATTTACTGGCGCAATAATGCTATAGTGCCCCTTGCTTGCTATTGAATATAAATTTAAGTTTTCATTTGTATTAAGCGACCGCATAGCTTCTATCGAAGCATTGTTCCCATTTAAAATAGATTCAAAAACAAAAGTCGGGGCTTCAATCGTATTTATAAATAAGATTGGGGAACGTATAGCAACCTCATTCTTATCGTTGATATCAAAATTTAGGTTCTCCTGCCCATACCCTGATACATCTGATAACGGCCCTAAAGAAAAAATGGCCCTAAAACCTTCCCCATATTCGCTTGCTAAAAGCGCAAGTGTCCCGCCTGTGCCATGCCCGCCCAAATAAATCCGCGTTTCATCCACATAATCCAGGCTTTTTGCATATTCTAATGCTGAAAATACATCCAACACCTCGCCATAAAATGATTCTATATACCCAGGGTTTTCATTTCCGCCACGGAGTGAAGGGTACATCATAAGTATACCCTTCTCACGGTAAACGGAAGCGGATTGGTCATTTTCTTCAGGCTGCCTTTTCCATGCAATATCTGATATCGAATTATCAAACCCGTTAGCCAGCCAAATTATCATTGGCCAGCTTCCACCGCTACCAGGGTCAGGGCTTACATAGGCCGCCATCTTCCCCAGCCCTGTATCATAACTAACTAATGCCAAATCTCCCGCCTCAGGTTCTACTGCTTCAACCCCTGCTTTTAACCTGCTTTTTAATTTGGTCTCAAAATTTGATTTTGCGTCTTTTAAATAAATAGCCCCGGCCCCCTGTGATGTACCCCCCCCGCCAGTAAACCCGCAGGAGGAAATCATTAATGCCCTGATAAACATCCTTTTTATTGTCA
>JAITVM010000193.1 GCA_031285815.1 Clostridiales bacterium
GTAGAGCGGGCTGTGTCCAAACGGTAAAATTTATCGAATATCGAACCCAATTCCTCTTTTGGGACAGACCCAACATTTTTAAATGAAATAGACACCACATTGCCTTTAGTGCCAGAAGATATTTCAATCTTGCTGTTATCCGGGCTATATAGGACTGCATTCCTTAATATATTATTAAACACCCTTGCAAGTTTGTCAGCGTCGCCAAAAACAGTTAAATCTTCTGGGGCGAAAAGTTCTATCTGCATACCTTTAGCAGAAAGTAGCGGATAAAACTCGTCAGCCATTTGTAAAAGCATATAATATAAATCTATGCTTTCTTTATCCAATACAATTGACTGTAAATTATATCGCGTAATCTCAAAAAATTCCTCTATGAGCCGTTCAAGGCGCCCGGCTTTATCAAGGGCTATCCGTACATATTCTTCTTTTTGGCTGGAAGCCATGCCCTCCGATTCGTTAATTAGGCTTAAGTAACCCAACACAGATGTAAGCGGCGTTTTTATATCATGCGCTAAGTAGGCTACCAGTTTATTTTTCCTCTCTTCAGCCTGTTTTGCGTCTTTTTCCCGTTTTTCCAGCGTAGCCTTTATAGTATTCAATTTATGCTCCATTGTAGCCATTTCTGGTGAAAGGGATATTTTATCTTTTTTATCTTCAACAAGCATATCCAGCCCGCCGCTTATTTCATTAAAATATTTAGCAAACTGAGACATGAGGAAATATGAAATTAATATAAAAGTAACCATAGCCGAACCATAAATAATATAATGTAAATTGTCAAGAATGTAATCCCAATAAGCCCTCTGCGCTTGCTCCATTGTCATGCCAAAAGCAGACATGAAAAAATTAAATATTAAGTTCCCCATCCTCCCCCGTACAAGCTCACGGAGTGTAATAGTGCCTATAGCCGCCACTAGCCCCAATAAAGCTACTTTAGAAAAAACCTTCAGCCTTAAAGCAGAATAGTCCGGCTTTTTTTTATTTTTCAATTTTGTAGCCAACCCCCCATACAGTTTTAATATATTTTGGGTTGTCCATGGTATCGCCCATTTTTTCACGTAAATGGCGGATATGGACAGTTATAGTATTATTGCTTTTTACAAAATACTCATCCCCCCAAATATCATGGAACAACTGCTCAGAGCTAACAACATTCCCCTTGTTCTCACAGAGTATCCGCAAAATAGAAAATTCTGTAGGGGTTAGCTGCAGGGGCTTCTCGTTTAATAAAACTTCATGGGTTTTGACATCGATGAATAGGCCCCCATGGGCAATAATGCCGCTATCATTTTTTGAAGGGGCACTGTATTTTTTGTACCTGCGCAGCTGTGCTTTAATACGCGCCACAAGTTCCAATGGCAGAAATGGTTTCGTTATATAGTCATCAGCGCCAAGGGTCAACCCTGTAATTTTATCTGTCTCTGTATCTTTTGCCGTCAGCATAATAACCGGGTATGTATACTTGTCGCGTATCCTCTGGCAAACAGAGAGCCCGTCTATACCGCCCGGCAACATAATATCTAATACGGCAAGGTCAAATTCGGTATTATTGATGCATTCTAACGCTTTGTCCGCATTATAAAATTTATACACAATATAATTCTCGTTTTGCAAATATAGTTCAATCAAATCTGCAATTTCACGTTCATCATCCAGAACCAGGATTTTATCGGCCATTAATTTCATCCCCTTATAAAAATATATAACTATACTATATCATTTTAACCAAAACTAAAAAGGTAATTATATTTTATTCATTATAAAACCATTAAGGATTTATTAATTATTACGTAGCAGGGTTTGCCGCCGGCGCAGGCAAAAAGGCGGCAAGTTTTCACTTCCGCCTTTACCGTATAAAGCCCCGGCTTTCCACAGGCCGCACCCTTTTGGTATCCTGTTCTGCCACGGTTTAATTTATTGGCTATTTTTATGAAATTATACTAATTACACGGGTTAAAAAATATTTCCCTGCCTGATTTTTAAATATCCTTGGTGTTTTTATTATCCTTTGCAAATTCTTTCAACACAGGGTTGTTTCCCAAAGCGCCTTTAGTATTCAGCTTAAGCGGTTGCTTTGATGCTGCCAGCACACCAAAACTCTTTGCGACATTTTGGGCAAAATGCGCTGAAGCTGTTTTAACCGTTTCAAATAATGTTGTCTCGAGCATAGGCCCAATCGCGCCAGCTGCTTCTACCGCATCTTTGATTGTCTCAAGAGTAACCGTGCTGTCACCCAGTGCCACAATAGCAGCAAATGCCAACAGTTCTATTGCTTCATTTTCCGGCAATGAAGAAGCTACGGCACAAAACCCTTTTGCCATACCCTGTGCCACCCCCATTTGCTGTAACATCGCAATGGCAATTTGGGAATATTCGCCGATAAGGTTCAAAAGTTCTGGAACCATAAGGTCAACAAGGCCTTTTAACTCCTGATTATTTAGGTTAACCCGCCTGAGTTGTTCCGCTCCGCTAATCTTATTTTCACAAATTTTCATGACCACTTCGGCAAGGCGCGCCTGTTGCCCCTGCGGCAATTTGAGGATCCGGCCATTCACGGCTGTGACAAACTTGCGAAAAGCGCTATCATCTTTGATAAGCGTTATTTTTTCATCTTCATTCAAAAGGCCTCCGGTATCATGATAAAGCTTTGCATCGAATGGGCTTTTTCCGGTATACTCAATATATCTAACATGGCCTTCCGGTACAACGTCCTTTTGCCCCAGCGCGCTCACATAATCGTTCTCGCCATTGTATGCGTAAATCTTTTTGCACCGGTTTTCATAGGCACCTTTCCAACGGCCTCCGGGATATTGTTTTTTGTATAATTCTTCGGTATCATTAATAAATTTAGTGGAGAACTTCGGCCCGTCCAGCGAAACGCAAGTTTGAATGTGTTCCCCATATGTAGAACGCATCGTTACAAACTTTGCGTTATTCCCACCTTGCGAATGCCCTGTCACATAGAGTTTACCATTGGCCTTTCCTAAAAAGTATTTTTTAACCATGTCCTCAAAATGGTCAATTACTGCTATCTGCATCGGGGACGGGTCACCACCAAATGCTACCGCATTATAGGGCCAGTTGCCATCACCTGTACCATTGAAATGGATAAAGATATTTCCCGAAGCATCCATGATAGTGATTGCTTTGTAATTGGGGGAGCCGTCTTTATGAAACTTTTCGCCCTCTGCATATTTATATTCCCATGTCTCTAAGACTCTACAACCTGAAGGGAGCCCGGCGATGCCTTCTATAGCTTTCCTATAGTTTCCCAAATTATTGGGGTCAGATAGTGTTTTGAAATTCGCTTCTATAACTGCACCTATATTTGCAATTTCAGTTTCAGATTTAGGCCGTGCCTCTTTAGTGTTTTTAGTATCAATAGAATTTAGATAACCATCACTATTAAGTTCCACAACTATCTCTCCTTACCACTTTATAGTGAGTTTGCCGTCAGCCCACGTAATAGCTGCAAACGCAACATACTCTTCCGAAGACATTGATTGCAGGAGTGTATCTCTGTCGTATGTCCCATAATCCCCATCCTCCACGACTACAAGCGAAAAGTTAAAGCGGGCGCATAGGGCGGCAAGTGCATTAGCGGCTTCCTCAGCTTGCCCCTTATACAAAAAATCACTTTCTTTAATTTCAGCTATAATGCCAAGCCTTGTACCTGGATCCGCCAGAACCTCCTCAAATGTCGCATCACCTGTTAACTCGGGAGATAGGCCAAAATAAGTCACATCGTAAAATATAACCGCTTCCCCAAATACATCTGCCACACATTTTTTGAAGAACTCTGTGCACTCGGGCTTATACTTTACTAACAAATAGGTGTCCCGGAATATTCTGCCATCATCCCGGAAATTTTCAATTTCCACATGTATATCCTGGCCGGGAAGGCTTTCGCATCTTGCAATAAACTCGCGCGTACCAGTCATACTATTGCCCCAGGGGCGATAATATTCAAACTTTTCCCCATATTTTTCTTCCATAACCGCCAATGCCATTTCGTTCACATTAGGTTTGCTTGCCATACAGCCAACCTCTCCCAATAGTAATGTGATAAATGCAACAGCCAAAATTAGAACCCGCCTTAACATTGCGTTTCCCCCTACTTCCCCGCCCTTGGTTAATTTCAACAAAGGCGGGGGGATAAAAATCATTGGATGCATAACCCTTATTGTTTTATGCCACTACGCCGGGCTTGAACCGCTCATTTGCTCTTTCAATAGATATTATAAGTTGTTCAACTTTTATACCTACTCTTATATCCTATGCCTACTCTTATATTTTAACACCAAAAAAATAAAGCCCCCTGAAAACTCAGAAAGCTTTATTTATAAGGCCTGGGCTAGTTGGATTCGAACCAGCGGCTGCCGGGGTCAAAATCGTTTCCCTAATGTTATATTTAATCTCGGAAATATAAGATGATTCAAGTTAAACGGCGTAATTTAGGCGTTTTCAGATGTATCCTGACTAACTATTAATTGAAATATTTGTAATACTGAAACCAATTCTGAATATAATTTGTTAGACAGAAAATCAATTGTAAATCTATTCTAGAGCTATCAAAAGAACCTTATTTTATATGGTTCTTGATTGTTGTTGAATGAATTTATGATTTTATGGTTTAGGTATATTTTTCAATTCTTCTGATCAGGTGAATAAGTAACTCTAATTCAAGATTTTCTATTACTAAAATTAGAATGCTTAACCTCCAAAACTTCTTCTCTAATTTTTGAAGCTTTACTTGAATAAGTAAGGGCATTATCGAAATCGCCCATGGATTTATAGAGAGAACCCAGGTTGTTATAAGAAGTAGCGGTAGATGGATGGTTAAAGCCCAAAACTTCTTCTCTAATTTTTAAAGCTTTAAGGGAATAAGTAAGGGCATTATCGAAATCGCCCTTAGATTCATAAAGCAAACCCAGGTTGTTATAAGAAGTAGCGGTATCCGGATGGTTAACACCCAAAACTTCTTCACAAATTTTTAAATCTTTAAGGTAATAAGTAAGGGCATCATCCAAATCGCCCTTGGATTTATATAGAGAACCCAGGTTGTTATAAGAAGAAGCGGTATCGGGATGGTTAACGCCCAAAACTTCTTCTCTAATTTTTAAAGATTTAAAGTGATACGAAAGGGCATTATCAAAATCGCCCATGGATTCATAGATCGCACCCAGGTTGTTATAAGAAGTAGCGGTAGATGGATGGTTAGCACCCAAAATTTCTTCAAAAATTTTTAAAGCTTTAAGACAATAATTAAGGGCATTATCGAAATCCCCCTTGGATTTATAGAGCAAACCCAGGTTGTTATAAGAAGCAGCGGTATCCGGATGGTTAACGCCCAAAACTTCTTCAAAAATTTTTAAAGCGTTAAGTGAATACTTCAGGGCATTATCAAAATCGCCCATGGATTCATAGAGCACACCCAGGTTGTCATAAGAAGTAGCGGTAGATGGATGTTTAACACCCAAAACTTCTTCAAAAATTCTTAAAGCTTTAAGGTGATACGAAAGGGCATTATTGAAATCGCCCTTGGATTCATATAGCGCAC
>JAITVM010000199.1 GCA_031285815.1 Clostridiales bacterium
GTAATAAGTTGCAAAATCAGCCAAACGTATAAATTTTAAACCATCTTTCATTGCGGTATTTTCTAAAGAGTTTATATATTCATTAGCTTTAGCTAATAAATCTTGGCTGCTTGCTGATAGTACATTTAAAGAAATTATTTTTTCAGCTGTTACGTTGCTAGGGTTTACGCCATAGATATTTTCGTAAATAACAATTAAGCTTTTATTATTAACTCCGTTCTTTGAAATCAAATTGCCCTGCAGGTCGTAAAAAGTTGTGCTATCGCCAAACTTGGCTGTAAAAAAGCCAACTTTGCCGGAATTGGCAAATTTGTCTATCCTTGCGGTATAAGTATCAGCCCCGCCCATTACGAAAACCGCAGCAACTTCAATTTGTTTCGGGACGCCTTCACCTTTTGAGATTATTGCGGAATTTTCATAAGCAGCAATAACCCTGTCGCCTTCTTTAACTGAGTTTGCCCTGCCGTTAAAATTATAGACCGGGGTTTGTGGGTAGATGTTTAAAGCAACAGTATCGCCATTTTCTAAAGTGGCCATTGCCCTTACTAAATTATCTTCCGATAAAACCTTTTGTACAGTAGCATTAGAATTAATATAGGAGTTTGTACTAACAACCTCGTTGCCGGTGCCAGGGTTTTCGCCCAGGGACATTTGCATCCCGCTGTCTAATTCCAGATAAGGAACTTTACCGTTAGCAAAAACACTATCAGCAAAAAAACTTGTAGATGCAGCCATAAATATAGCCAGAAATAAAACTGTTTTCAAAAACTTCATAAATAAAAATCCCCTTTCTATCAAATACATTTGTTTTTTACTATGATTGTCACATAATTGTTAATAAACTATTAACAAAAATAAATTTATATGTAATAGTATAACATAATTTGAAAGAAAGCAATACTAAAAAATTTTTTTAGGTATTTAGGGTGGAATATAAATAAAACAAACTTATTTGTTTATAAAATTATGAAAAACTAAAGCGTAGTGAAGGGCATAGTTAAAATCAGTTCGGGTATAGGTTTTCATAAATAAAAGGCTACTTTGCTTTTTTTCGTTAGCAAGGCAGCCCATTCTGGATTTTTATAATTAAAATCAAAGATTTGGAAATTTAAAATATCGGTCTATTTCTAAAGCAAAAATTATTGGCCATCTAATTCTTCAGTGCATATGCCGTCCAACGGCGAAAGCATATATGTCCCATCCGTTTTAACGTTAAGGCTTCCATGCACTTTTGATGAGGGGAGGGTCTGTTCGTTATGCGTCCACCAAATAACTTTCTTAACGGACATACTGCCTGCAGGGCGTGCTGAGGATTCGTCATTTTCAAACATGCGCACCATTGCAGATTTGAGCTTTTCGGCATCGGCGTCAGAAAAACCAGTTTTTTCGGAAAGTTGACGGTTAATGCTTCCGTAAGTTATGTAGATTCCGTGGTCGACGCGATGTTTCATCCCCATTGTATCAGCGGATTTTTTCGACGGGTCTTTAGCATCAGTTTTGAGGTTTACACTTTTGGTTATTTGGAGGCTGTATGTGTTTACGGGCTCACAAGAAAAGGCACTCTGTATACTGACCGGACCACGGACGGATATAGAAGCGCTCGTATCATCCACTCCAGCGAATACCTGGCCGAAAGCCCTAACATCAAACCATATTTTACAAGCGGCTTTTGCTTTTTCTTCACCATCCTTGGTTTTTGGTAGCTGGTTCGCCGCCTTGTCATACCGCTCTTTAATACTGCGGCATTCGTCGGTTCTGTAGTCATCGGATTGGACAAGTATTGCCTCGCCAGCATCAAGCAAGCGGTTTCTAAGCTTCCTCTTGATGCAGACATCGGAAATTTCGCCGAGGCCTTCGTAGGTCAGCCTTGGGCGGTTTCCGTTTAAAGGGTCGCCATTTGGATTGGCGTTTTTAACCTCTATAATTATGGCAAAATCTATTTTATTTGTCAGGGGCATCGTACTTTTCCTCCTTTATATTTTTTAATGCCCTTCGTTGGAGTGAATACCCAAGCAGGTATTCGGGGCTCAACGGGGTATTGCTTAAGAACTTGTCAGGATTATCAAATAAACCGATAATATCGTCAATTTGACCTTGATACCATTCCGCTGTGGAAGGGGGCAACATCTGTATATACGGGTTTAGTTGGCTGTAAATCTGTTGCCATGTCCCAGCGGGTTTTAATGTGAACGCAGTCATATATCTTATGGCGTTTGTGGAATGTTTTTTGTTGTCCTTTTTCTTATCCCGTTCTTCCTCATTATTTTTATTTTTTTCTTTTTCCCATAAAGCCCTGCCTTCTAAGCGGTCAGCTATAGCAAGTAGCCTTCCGAAGAGGTAGTCGCGGGTTTTGCGTGTGGTTTCAAGTTCCAATTTAAATTCCTCCTTTTTATCAGCGTAGTATTTTCGTACAATGGCACACGTGGTGCTTACCGCATTTTGCCAGACGTAGTAGTCCCAACCGCCGCCTTTGCCATTATAGGAAAAAGGGTTGCTTACCCGGTTAGTGGCACCCGATACCCATGAGCGGTCAATCCGTTCGCCGCATATAATATTATGTAGCATGCGTTCACGCGCCTGCTTTTTGATTTTATAGTAATCTTTCCCTTTTGGTTCACCATATACTGATGTAATAATCCTGTCTACGCTTGGGGCAGAAATATAATCGCGGTTAACTCCCCGGAACCACCAGCAACATGATTCGTGCCAGGCGGTAATGCGATTAATATACTCAATTTCAGGCATATCCTGATAAAACGTGACGGACATCCGCCCGGTAGTGGCAGCATCTACTGCAATAACTGCGACACGGCGCGCAATATTTGATAATTCTTTATAGTTGCCCATCCCAACAAGGGTTGCTTTTAGGTTTGAAGCATAGGCAAATGCAAGTTTTCCCCTAGCCTCAATAAGGCGGTCATTATCCGACTTAATCTTGTCCGTATCATCTGAATATATATCAAAACATATTAACTCGTTAGTCGATGCAAAGGGGTTTGCCTGCGCCTGCCCGTCTTCAATGCCCCAAGCAACAACTGCTTGGCTATCACACCTGTAGCCCTGTGTTTCAATAAGGTATTTCAGCATGGCATGTGCCTTGTGGCTTGCATGTGCCCCGATAGCGTTCGCTTGGTAACTCTTCATAAACCGCCCGCGGTATGTATAATTAGTATCATCATTGCAGCTTATAAGCTTGGCTCCATAAGTCGCCTCATTAATTCCCGGCGGATGCCTTGTACTGAGTGCGGCAGTTTCGCCAGTGGCATAACATAAACCGGTTTTTAGTGGCAAAGAGTCACAATATTTCTGCCATGCAGAAATAACGGAAGGGTCTTCCCATAGATTTGGGGTATTATCATTTTGGCCGCTTTCCACAGTAAAACGGACAAAAAGCTTATCTTCCGATTTAATGCCTGATTTTTGCAAATCATCAGGTAATGTCCCGCCATTAATATATTTATGGACAGCGTTTACCTTGGGGTGAAAATTACTCCATTTTGCGATATTCTCAAGATACATTTCACGCTTTGTTTTATTGTTTGCCAGATAACCCAAGTTTTCATGAAGAGGGTGCGGGCAAGGGCTATTAGTGCGGATAGATGAATCGTCAGAACAGGGGATGATAATCGTCAGCGGATTCTTATCCTTCTGTACACTACGGAAATTGCCGTTGCCATCAATGCGTAAGCATAAATCGCTTTTAGCCGCCTTATGGTTTTTAGGCAACAATGAAACACCCTTTGTGTTGGAAACGCCCGCTATATCAGAAACTCTGTCATAAGTTTCGACTAGATTTTTAAACCAACTCAATTTTAAAATTCACCCCTTCCTTAAACTGCTTGAAGCCATAACTTTTTGTGTATTCCCTGACTATACGCTGGCGTTCAACTATTTCGGGCATTTCAAATTCAATGACGCCGTTAATCATTTTCTGCTGGCATAACCTGACACCCAGTTCGCTTCTTCCTGTTTCATCAGGATAATTAAACCCATGGAACATTATGCCGAAATCAATTTCTTCACAGCCATATTTTTCACGGTCGTAAAAACCTACGCCTTCGCCAAAAATACAGGGTTCGACGTATGCCTGGCACTCCCGCGTACCAAGGAAAACATCTCTGCGCCCGCCTTGGCGCACACTGCGGAGGGCAATATTGTGGTGCTTGTTTTCGTTACGGTCATAGGATAAGTCCTGGCGATGTTTATTCCATTCAAAATGGGCTGAAATTTGATACTCCACATCCCTCAGGTATGTATAGTATGCCAGGTCGTTTCCACCATTCATTTTTATTGGGCGTATCCCTTTGCATTCGGTTTGTATAGGCTTCATAATACGCACCGCGTCGACATACCATATTAGCGTTGGTTTCCAATAAATGCTCTCAGCTATGCCTTTAAGTGCCTGGTATGTGGGCGTTTGGTAACTGAATTTTTCGCCGCCGGGACGGGTTATAGGGTCTGAAAATAGCGCATGCTTACCATAAACTCTAAATTGTATAGTATTACGTTTTGATTCCAACTCATTCCACCTTCTCTATTAAATACGTTTAAAAACTAGTGGCTGCCTTCAAGGTTAAGGCCAAATTTATTATCATAAAAACCGGGATCCAAAATTATCAAGCCGTCATAGCCCTGTTCGTCAAGCGCCATGTTACGGCGGAGCCTGTCCAGCTGATACTGGTATAGTGAAACGCTATATTTGCCCAAGCTACGGATTATCCTGTGTTTCGAGGGTAAATTATTTTCAGTTAGGAATTCTTGTAGAAGCGTGTTAGCATCCCCGTAAGGAGCAATCACTTCGGTATACCCTTTGTCAATTACGAAAAACTCATCTGACGCTGTCCGTATTGCGCAATGCAGTACTGGGGGCTTAATGCCTTGCTTGTCCTTTCGTGCACAGTAAGCGGCTTTGCCCTGGTTATTTTCGGACAGCAAATCATAAATCGTACCGCCATTAGATGTTGGGAAATCCATTTGGTTTTGCCTGTCATGAAAATATCTCTGATAATACAAGCCGATATCATTGATACTGCCATCGTCAAACATGCGCCGTGTGATATCTGCGCCAATTTTTATGTCAGGTAGCCTGCCGAGGTCTTCGCCAGAAATGTTCACGACATAAACAT
>JAITVM010000043.1 GCA_031285815.1 Clostridiales bacterium
GGCAACCCTCTGGCTATTATTCTTGTTAACACTTTAATAATTCAATGTCCAACTCTTGTATTATTTTATTTAAATAATCGTAAGTAATAAAAGTTTCACTTATTTCCAAGCCGTTAAGGCCATGTGTTGACCCCTCTATAATATATTCCAACTTGCCCGCCGTGATTGCCCCTGTGTCGCGCCGAAAACGGATAGATGGTATCGTTTCCCCGAAAACAGTTTGAATTTAAAATTTGGGGCATTTTGCACAAACGTGCCGGCGGGAGGATTGCTCCGAAAATGGAGTTTTTCTCCTGCCGGTTTTCTGTCCGATTTTTGAAAACCAGAGGGCAGATTACCACCTCAAAAATACGGCTGGTTAAAGTGCTGGCGTCAAACCGCGCCAGCCTAAGACCACAACCGCTGGTAGTACCGGCCGGTTGAAAAGCTTAAAACTATGACGTCAGAAATTAGAGTGTAGCGTCAGATCGTACGTCATATAATGATAAAACAACCATAGAATGGCTATTTTATTGACTTTTCGCATAGCATCAATTGTAGCGTCACATATGCATAGGTTGTTTTATTTGGTCAACTTAACTAAGTACGTACTTTGTAATCTTTGTTGGCCAAGGTTCGTCATATGTGTAACATTCAAGTGCTTTAATTAAGCCATCTCTAATAAAAAGTACAAACCCAGCTCCTAATTCAAGCCCTTCCAATTTAGCTTGGGTATCACCTAGTTCTAAATTGGGGTTGTCTTTCAATCTTAATCCTTTGTTCGATATCTCAAAACTCGTATAAAATCCAAAGATTGAGGTATCTCTGTTTATAACTTTTGAGGCTTCGTATTGCCTCATAAGTTCCTCAGAAAAATCCGGCCTCTCCATAATAATATGCTTCATTACATCAGCTTCAAACTGCTCAAATTCAACTTCCAAGACAGTCCTCCTATTTTAAGGTTGTATAAAAGATGTGCCCATTTTCAAAACACCATCTACGACAACTCCGCGCACGGTAACGTTATATCCTGCTACATTTACGATTATCTGGTTAGAAGCATTAATTACTCCTGTTATACTATTTTGGGTTACGTAATTTTGTGCAGCAGTTTGAATCACATTGTAGGCCTGAGATTGATTACCTCCGAATGATTTTAATAAACCATCGAAATTATGCTCCGCTTTACCAAAAAGATGATTTAACTTGTTAGGGTCAACCATCTTCCCCGCGCCCTCAGCTGTATCATCAAGTTTACAGACAGCGGCTTTTGCAATATCGTCATCGAATTCATCAAAAACTTCGCCGCCGATTGTTCCCGCCACCAGCGCTATCGCAATAGACTTCACTGCTTTTCCAATCATTTTCCCGCTGTTGTTTTAGCCACTGCCTTTGCAGCTGCCCCAGTACCCTTGGTAACAAAAAAGTCTACTGCCGCCTCCTTACCGATTTGTTTTCCATGGACTTCACCTAACGCATACGAATCGCAGTTGATCACCGCAAAATACATAGATTGAATTAAATCAAAACGACGCAGTCTATGGTGCAATCTCGTTTTTGCAAGTTATCCATTTTTTAGGGCAATATCAATGTTAAATTACATATCCCTTGGGCATATAAAATACATATGCGAAAGCACTTTTCTCCCATAATACAACTAAAAAGTTTTAGAACCGAATGAGTAAATTCCTGAGGTTCTGTGTCTCGCCCGCCAATATATAGTCCGGAGGTTTGATTAAAATCAAATATTCCGTCTGATACATTAATATGTTCGATTAAAATACTCATAATATTTGATTCTAAAATATCAATTAGAGTATTCGTGTTAGGTATATTTTTATAAGCATATTCATCTATCTCGAATATTTTTGATGAATTTAAAAGACTGCCACTTGAATGTTCAAATATACTTGTGTAAATCTTATCAAGGCAGGCCTTTCTACTGTCTTCGACCTCCTGATGTAGAATTTTTTTATTTATCCTCAGATTAAAAGTATAGTTGGCATTTCTTCGCCCACACATAACCTCGTATATATTTAACACTTCATCTGCAGTACAGGGGAATTCATCCTTAATGTCATTGGGCATTATATGAAAAGTTGAAAGTGTTTTTAAAAAGTAATAAACTTTTAACTTTTCGATATAGATATATCCCCCCTGTAACAAATCATAATATGACTGCATTGCCCAAAGCCCTAATTCTTTTTTTGTAATATCTGCGTTATAGTACTGTTTCAATTTGTGTAAAAGGATATCAATTCCTAAGTCCACATTAGCACCTCGTTATTTAAAAGTGAATTTCCCGTCCATATAATAAAACGGGAAATTCCGAATAAAACATTAATGCGGGATAAATTCAGTAATCCCCTCATGGTAATATGTACTTTTCCCATTGGTCCAGTAATGCCTTTGATAGATTTTCCCATCGGGAGAACCGTATTTTTCCATTACTTTTCTCCGCCCTTTGTGCTTTCGCCCTGCTCTTTCAGAAACGTTTTAAAGGCATCACTCTTAACAGCTTCTTCTACAGTTTCAATTTTATTCTAATTATCTGAAATTTTTTCAAGTCCTTTTTTATAATAGTCTCCCGCGCCCTCAGAACCATTTGTCGCTGCCTTAAAGAAATTGCCCACATCTTCCCCGAAACCAGCAGCCGCCACTGCGCCTATTGACGCACCTCCTATAACCAATGCACCCCCCACAGTAACGGCAATTCCCCCTACTATAACAAGTGTACCTGCACTTCCAGCAGTAATAAGTGTACCGC
>JAITVM010000049.1 GCA_031285815.1 Clostridiales bacterium
GCGGTACACGCCAGGCTCATTGCTTAAAATCATGCCTTCTTTGAATGGTGCGGCAATTACCCTAGTTGAAATATTTTGCGGGCCTTCGTGCACGTTTAGGCAAAACCCTATGCCATGGCCTGTGCCGCACTTATAATCCATTAGGTTATTCCACATAGGCTGGCGGGCAAGCATATCCAGCATTACCCCACTAACGCCTTTTAAAAACACAGCCCTCGCTAAACTTATGTTAGATTTTAAAGTCAATGTATAATCCCTTTTCATTTCGCTACTGACACTGCCTAATACAATAGTGCGCGTAACATCTGTTGTGCCGTCTAAATATTGCCCGCCGCTATCTACAAGTAAAAACCCTTCCGGCTTAATGGTAGAATACGACTCTTCAGTTGCCGAATAGTGCATCATGGCGGCATTCCCCATATAGGCGGCAATAGTTTTAAATGAAGGTGATAAATAGTTTTTATCTTTACCGCGTATCTCAATTAATTTTTCTGATATGTCAAGCTCTGTAATTTCCTGTTTACCAACATTTTCTTTAAGCCATTTTATAAACCGGACCATATATGCTGAATCCCGTATATTTACGTTCTTTATATTTTCTATTTCAACTTTGTTTTTACAGGCTTTCATTTCTGATGTAATTTCTTTTATATCCCTTACTTTATGGCCGCTGGATATTTTAGAATATATTAAATAGTTGGACCTCCTGTTATCAAAGGCAATTATTTTATCCTTGCCTAAACTGTTTAAATAATCAGGCACCCCGTCATATGGTTTTAAAGTAACATGGCTACCGGCCAATTCCTCAACACAATCAGAAATTTTATCTGAATGCACAAACAAGGCCGCATCTTCTTGTGTAATAACTACATAAGACGCAAATGTAGTATTGTTTGGGACGTCATTACCCCTCAAATTAAAAAGCCAAGCAATATCATCTAAAGAAGAAATAACATAGGCATCAATACTTTCTTCTTTCAAAACCCCCCTTACCCGGGAAATTTTTTCTTGCCGGCACTCACCTGCGTATTTTATGTCATGTATAAAAACTTTATTATTAGATAATTCAGGCCTATCTTCCCATATACCGCCAATCAAATCAATATCTATTTGAAGGCTAATATCTTTTTGGCTAAGTTTATCAATTAGGCCCATAGCTTCAAACACACTTATAGTTGCGCCGTTAAGGGCCATTACGCCATTTTGTGGGGTTATGTCACGGGCATATGTTTTATAATCTACAGACTTAGGGCTGTTTTCTTTTTGCATTTTGAAATATGTACCCTTAAGCTGCCTATGCGCCTGTACAAAATACCTCCCATCTGTCCAAAGCAAAGCTTCATCTTTCGTAATCAAAACAGTAGCGTTAGACCCGGTAAACCCTGAAATAAATTTCACGTAATTATAATGTTCAGGGCTGTCCTCTGTCATATGCGGGTCAAATTTTGTTACTATATATGCATCTATGCCTTTTTCTCCCATTAAGCCGCGCAACAGGTCAACGCGCTCATTCACCGTCATAAAAATGCTCCCCTCAAATAATAATTTAAATCTCAACTTACAAATATATTATATAAATATGTTTATTATGTCAATTCTATATAAGTTGCCCAATGGAAAGGAAGTGAATTTTTGCTATAATTTATGGGCAAAATAGATTTCCTTTAATTTTTAATAGCAACAAAACTAGAACCGCTTCATATTATGAGATTATATAACACTATGTTATGGAGGTGCTACCTATGGGTGAATATCACGTCAAAGGTGGTAATAAGTTAGCAGGGGAGCTTAGGGTAGGAGGCGCAAAAAACGCTATTCTTCCAATCCTCGCGTCAGTAATTTTGAACGCCGGTAAAAGCATAATTCATAACTGCCCCCTGATATCTGACACTTATGTATCAATAGAGATACTAGAAGCTTTGGGCTGCACAATCAAACTATCTGGCACAACCTTATTAATAGACAGCTCAAACGCCAAAAGCTATGATGTCCCCGAACATTTGGTCCGGGAAATGCGCTCGTCATTTATTTTTCTAGGCGGTGTCTTAGGCCGGTTCGGCAAAGTCCGGATTTCGTACCCAGGTGGCTGCGAACTAGGCGCAAGGCCAATCGACCTGCATTTAAAAGCTTTAAAAGAATTGGGCGCCAAAATTGAAGAAGATCAAGGTTTTATTATCTGCACAGGCGAAAAGTTAAAAGGGACTAGGATTAATTTTGATTTCCCTTCTGTTGGGGCAACTGAAAATACAATGCTCTCAGCAGTTTATGCAGATGGTACAACAATTATTTCAAATGCCGCCCGTGAGCCTGAAATTGTAGACCTGCAAAACTTTTTAAATGCAATGGGCGCGAATATTAAAGGTGCCGGAACAGATTTCATTTTAATAGAAGGGGTTTCTAAGCTTCACAATGTTGAATATACTGTTATGCCGGATAGGATTGTAGCCGGGACATATTTAGTCGCAGCAGCTATAACGAAAGGCGACATTGTGCTAAACGATGTAGTATATGAAGACTTGTACCCTGTTATTTCTAAACTAAATGAAACCGGATGCAAGTTTAAAATCGATAAAAAACAAATATATATGAAATCCCCAAAAAAGATAAAATCTATTGACCGTCTCCGGACCCACCCCCACCCAGGATTTCCTACCGATATGCAGCCACAGTTTATGGCTTTGTTGTCAGTCGCTAACGGAACCAGTATCATTACCGAAACCGTGTTTGAATCGAGGAACAAACACATAAGCGAATTATTGCGGATGGGTGCCGATATTGTAATGTCACAGGATGGGATGACATCAATTATAAAAGGTAGTGAGCGGCTAAAAGGTTCAAATGTGACATCTAAAGATTTGCGGGGTGGCGCAGCATTAATTCTAGCTGGCCTCGCGGCAGAAGGCACAACAATTG
>JAITVM010000145.1 GCA_031285815.1 Clostridiales bacterium
TGGTAGAGCACTGGACTTTTAATCCAGGCGTCCCGGGTTCGAGCCCCGGATGACTCATAAAAAAACCGGAACTTCCCATTATTAAAACTTGGGTTAGTTTCGGTTTTTTTGTTTTGTAAAATCACTTCATATAACCAATCCGGCCAGCAACAGCCCGTATACAAATAATTTCTATAGGCACCATAACAAAGGCTTTTACTATACGGGTAGGCAGCAAAGCCAGGTACCCTTCATTTAATAAAATTTTGAGCCAATATGTATTTAGCCCTAAATTTAACACAGTAGCCACTATAATTACTGCAATGCTAATGCGTACCAAATCCTTTTCATGTTTGTAGATAAAAAAACCATACACAAGCCCCGCTAAAAACGCAGTAATTGTGAACCCTGGGAAATAATCGCCTGAGAATAATACAGTGCCTAAAAAATCAGCTGCAGCCGCGCCAAAAGCTGCATAAACCGGGCCAAATAGCATAGCGATAACAACATTAGGCAAAAACCCAAACCCAACCCTTACAATTGGGGTCTGGATAGATAAATAACGCGACAATACAATCCCTAATGCAACTAATAACGCAATGATAACCAGTTTCTTTGTCTCAATTTTTTTCATAAAAAAAAGCCCCCTTTGTGGTTGCGCCACAAAAGAAGCAATTAAGGCACCTAGATACAAAGCCAATCAACATAGGTACTTTGCTTTTGTGGCAGCGGATGCGGGGACACACCGCAGGCTCATAAAAGCTTAAGCCCTTCGTCTGGCAGCGACCTCCCATCTGCCAGCACTTAACGCGCGTACCCTACTCTGACAACATATTTTTTTCAAAAAAATTTAACGGCCCTTAAAGCAATCACGCAAAGGCCCAGTTAAATATAGTGAGCCTAGGGCACAGGCAATACCATCCCCGCCAGCCGCCCCTAACGCCATAGAAACCCCTTGCCCTACAGAACGGCATACTGTAGCTTCCAAACCATATGCCATTATTTTTAGCGACAACACCTCAGCTTCAAGTGCCCGCGGGTTATCTGGTGTAACAACAAAAAAGCATTTCGCAACAGGGGCTAAAATTTCTATCATTTCCGGGTAGCCCTTATCAGCCAGCACCCCAATAAGGAAAATTATTTTACGCCCGTTGGCTAATTGGCTTAAGCCCTCAACAACAGCACGGGCCCCCTGGGGGTTATGCGCGCCATCCACAATAAAAATAGGTTTTTTGTTCATAACCTCAAACCGGCCAGGCCATGTAGCCTTTTTCAGCCCATTGCGCAAATCTTTTTCTGTTACCTTCCAACCCTTTTTTTGCAAAAGCTGTACTGCACTAACAGCGAGTGCGGCATTCATTAGCTGGTAGCTGCCCAATAGCGCCAATTCCAGCCCCTTAAAGCCCCCAAAATCAAATTGCTGGCCATCTAGGTTTTGTGATATGGGTTTTATTAAATTAGCATCTACAAAAGAAATGTTGGCGTTTACCTCAGAACATTTTTTTGCGATTACCCTGGCAGCCCCCGCTTCTTGCGGGCTGCTTATAACATCCCCGCCCGCCTTAATTATACCTGCCTTTTCGGCAGCAATTTCTTCAAGCGCCCCGCCCAATAAATCAGTATGGTCAAAACCGATTGGAGTAATAAGCGCCACTTCCGGCACAGGGATAACGTTAGTTGTATCCAGCCGCCCACCTAGCCCAACCTCTAATACAACAATATCACAGTTATGGTTATAAAAATATAACATAGCGATAGCCGTTATAATTTCAAACTCCGAAGGCTTATCCTGCATTTTTGAAACATAGGCCCGTATTTCATCAGTAAGCGCTACAAGGCCGCTATCAGAAATAGGCGACCCATTTATTTGCATGCGCTCATTAAATTTATGGATATAAGGGGACGTATATAGCCCGGTTTTATATCCAGACCCTTCAAGTATATGGGCTAGCATGGATGCCGTTGAGCCTTTGCCATTAGTTCCCGCTATATGGATAAATTTTAATTTTTTATGGGGGCCGCCTAATGATTCCAAAAGCGCATCAACCCGGCCCAAACCAAGCTTGCGCCCTTTCCATGTTACACTGTGTATAAACGACAAGGCCCCTTCTATATCCACGCCCATAATTTAACCCCTTTTACACAACTCAAATATTAAAACAGCCCGCTAATTTTCCCATCGTTATCAATATCTATTTTTTCAGCACTGGGCACTTTAGGTAGCCCCGGCATAGTCATTATATCCCCAGTAAGTGCTACAATAAACCCAGCCCCGGCTGAAACTTTTAAATTGCGCACCGTAACATTAAACCCCCTAGGCGCCCCTAACAGTGAAGCATTATCAGAGAAGCTGTATTGGGTCTTCGCCATACATACCGGCAATTTATCGAAACCTAAACCCGCCAGCTGGCTGGCTTGCTTTTTCGCTTCCGGCGTTAGGGTTACAGATTCGGCCCGGTATATTTTTGTAGCAATGGCATTTAGCTTTTCCTCAATAGTTATATCAAGGGGGTAAGCTTGCTTAAAATTATTTGGCATACTGCAAAGCCGGACAATTTCTTCTGCAAGCGCTACCCCACCTTCGCCGCCTTTTTCCCAAACTTCAGATAATGCAACATTTACACCCACCGCCTTACACATATCTTCTACTAATTTTAATTCATCCGGTGTATCTGCCGGGAAGCGGTTAATTGCAACTGCAGTAGGCAAACCATATACTTTTGACATATTTTCAACATGCTGCAAAAGGTTGGGCAAACCTTTTTCAAGCGCTGTGAGGTTTTCTTCCCCTAATTCAGATTTAGCTGCACCGCCATGGTGTTTTAAGGCACGCACTGTTGCCACGACAACTACCGCATCAGGTTTTAGCCCGGCAACCCGGCATTTTATCCCGATAAACTTCTCCGCGCCTAAATCTGCCCCAAACCCTGCTTCAGTTATAACATAATCACCCAGCTTAAGCGCAATTTTGGTTGCAATTATTGAGTTGCAGCCATGGGCAATATTTGCAAAAGGCCCACCATGTACAAATGCCGGTGTGCCTTCAAGTGTCTGCACTAAATTCGGCTTAAGGGCATCCTTTAAAAGGGCCGCCATTGCGCCTTCAGCTTTTAGCGCCCCTGCCGTTACAGGCTGGCCCCCCCTTGTATACCCCACAATTATCTGGCTTAGGCGTGACTTTAAATCCGCAATATTTTTTGAAAGGCATAGTACCGCCATAACCTCGCTGGCTACAGTTATATCAAAGCCATCTTCACGGGGCGTCCCGTTTACCCTGCCCCCTAAGCCATTAACAATAAAACGCAGCTGCCTGTCATTCATATCCACGCAGCGCCGCCAGGTAATACGTTTTATATCTATATCCAAGGCGTTGCCTTGCTGTATATGGTTATCCAGCATAGCGGCAAGCAAATTATTGGCCGCGCCTATAGCATGAAAATCACCGGTAAAATGTAAATTTATATCCTCCATCGGCACAACCTGGGCATAACCGCCGCCTGCTGCGCCGCCTTTTATTCCGAACACCGGCCCAAGTGAAGGCTCGCGTAATGCCACAACACTTTTTTTGCCGATTTTACGTAGGCCATCCGAAAGCCCAACCGTCGTTGTTGTTTTCCCTTCGCCGGCCGGGGTGGGGGTTATCGCTGTAACAAGGATTAGCTTGCCATCCGGCTTACCTTCCAATTGGCCCAATAAATTATAACTAACCTTAGCCTTATTGCCCCCATACTGCTCTAAAAACTCTTTCTTAATGCCCAAGCCATCTGCTATCTCATGGATATTTTTAACCTGTGCCTCTTGAGCAATTTCTATGTCTGTTTTAAACGCCATAAAACATACCCCCATATATATTTATCATACCGCTTTTACACATACCGCTTTAATTCTGTAACAATTGCATCTAGCGGCGCATCCCACGGGTCGGTACATAACTCATCAATCCGTTGTATTTCGAATGCGGCCGCTATACACTTTGCATTTATACATTTGGGCAGGTACCTATCATAGTATCCGCCACCCATACCTAACCTCATCATATTTTTCGGGCTAAATGCCACACAGGGCACTATAACCAAATTTATGCCCTCTGGCGGCACGATTGTGGCCCCCTCAATTGTTGGCGACATGAGCCCAAATTTCCCTTCTACCCATGAAGCGCCAGGCTTTGGCACAGCTGCAACCATATTGCCGCCCCCTAAACAAATAGGGTAAGCAACTATTTTTCCATGGCTTTCAGCATATTTGTTAAAATCAGAGATATCAGCCTCACCTTTAAAGGGGTTATATGTAAAAACCACTTTGGCACTTTTATATTCACTGGAAGACAAAAGTTTTTCACTAATAACCTTGCTATATGTAGCCGCATGCTCCAAGGACCCACTGTTAATAATGCCTTGCTTTCGCTGTAAGCTTTTATTCAAACCCAACACCCCACAAAATATAAAATGGTGCCCTGCCTTATGCCTTTTTACAAAATAAAATATTTACAACTCAGGATATCAGATGTTCGAAATGTTGTCAAACTGCCACATTGGCTATTTTTAGTACAAATATTAATACACATTAGCCGCCAAAACTAAACCGCCGGATAAATAATTTTGCCATAAGCCCAAACCTCAAAAAGGCTTTTAAACTTATGGCAATTTTTATTTCTATATCAAACCGGCTATAACGCACTAAGCCAAAATTTATTACGCTAAATCGCCAGTATTTACATAACCGGTTATGCCGTTATATGTTATTAAGCTATACCTGCCTGATTCACTTAAAACAGTAACCTTTACACCCTTATTAATATTACCTAAATTTTTTCCGCCGCCCGCTTCATTTTGGCGTATGCTAACTTTTTTTGTAGTAGTTTTAACAACTGTTTCAGTCTGGCCAGGGCTCTCCGGTACCTCTGGGGCTTCGGGCCTCTGCATAGTAATATTTTCTACAGGTATATATCCGGTTTGCCCACCCTCTAACCGAATATGGTAAAAATTATTTATGGCATCACCTAAAATAGTAACTGCCGCACCGCCTTCTAATATGGATATAATACTGCTGGAATTATCAGCCGATTCAAACAAATTTAACCCCGGCCCATAAACTACCCATGCATCTTCCTCAATAACAGGGGCTTCCGGTTCACTGGGCCCATCCGGCAATTCAGGCGCAACGCCCGGAATTTTTAGCTGTGTCCCATCTATGATCATATCACTCGTTAAATTATTGAGCTCCATAATCGCTTCCACTGTCGTCCCGTAACGGATAGAAATGTTCCATAAACTATCTTCCGGCCCTACAGTGTGTAAAAAATATTCTGTTTCTTCCTCGCCTTCACCATTTAACCAATTGTCATAGTCTTGCCATATAGTAGTATCCTCTTGCCCAAGCGCCCATGAGCCTACACCTTTTAGGCCATATTCATTAATAAGGTTAAATTTTGCCTCCAATGACTGGTCATCCTCGTACCATACTACATACTTTCCGGGTGCCAGGTTCCTTCCGCCAACAGAATGCAGCACATCCCCAGCCTTTACTTCAAATTCCGCTTTTGGGGATTGGCTTATTTCATCAAAGGTAACAACTGCATCATAGTCTTCAATCATCCGGTTTACTTGCTCTATTGGGAGGCCCTTGCCTTTTACGCTTGTGCCATCAGTGCTCCAAATCCTACCAAAGAAAGGCAGGCCTACTACTATTTTGTCTGGGCTTGTTTTTGAAAGTGCATATTCAATTGAACCTTCCACAAACCCAATACTCGCGACCGGGCCCGCTGTCCCGCCTTCATAATGCTCATCATAAGCCATTAGCATAAGGTAGTCGGAATACTTTGCCAAATTTGTGTAATCATAAGAGCCATGCCAGCCTGTAGCCCAGCCATTCGGGTTTGCCGCTACGGCGGTTGACACTTCCTTGCCCTCCGGCACCAGTTCCCTTAACTGCCTGACAAGTTCGGTATATTCATCCCTTTCTGCATCTGTAACATTTTCTATATCAACGTTTACCCCATCTAAGTTATATGCTTCGATAGCGGCAGCTATTTTTTGGGCAAGCGAATTAGTATCTGTAAGTGCGTTTACCCCAGCCGCCCTGTCCCAGTGGTTGCTTAAAAACGGGACGACTTTTATCCCCTTTGCATGCATTGCATTAACAAGGTCACGGCTTACTGGGTTTATCGTTAAGCTGCCGTCGATATTTATATCAAAATAGCTTGGCGAAACTGTATCTAATGAATCATTTGTGCGGTCAACAAACTGGATTTGCTGTTGCGGGGTGCCAAAATATAAATATGACATGCTATATTTTGGGCTTGCCGCTAAGGCTGTTGTTGTTAATGAAGAGAATGGCATAGATGCCACAATCGTACCTGCAACCATAAATTTTATTGCAGAAATTTTCAGCCCCTTCGCATTTTTTTCTATAAATTCAGATACTGATTTATAGTTTTGCTGAAATTTTTCTTTTGACAAAAAATCTAACCCAAACTCCTGCCCATATTCTTGGCCATACTGGCTATACATGACAAGTAAATCGTAAGTGCCATTCTTATTTGGGCTTAGCCTAAAATTATTTGGCATACTTTCCACCTTCCAATATACTAATATTTAAAGTTATAATACTCTAGTATCCTGTATTCTATACAAATTTATTCTATGGGTGCGCATCAATGCTAACCATAGCGGGGCAAAACCCTAAAAATTTTATTAGCTATATATTTTATGCTATAATAAGTCCGGTGATTAGTATGATAGAAAAATTTAAAACCATCTACAAACACGCGCAAGAAGAACTTATTGAAAAAAAATCAAGGTTTATTGGGCAAGCATCCCCCGTTGAGGCGGAAGCCGGCGCCCTAGAATTTATTGAATCGGTACGGAAAAAACATTATAATGCCAGCCACACTGTTTTTGCCTATATTATAGGGCACAGCGATTATTGCAGGTATTCGGACGATGGCGAGCCCTCAGGCACTGCCGGGATGCCCATTTTAAATATGCTGAAATCAGAACCCTTAACTAATATTGCAGTAACCGTCACCCGGTATTTTGGCGGCACGCTCTTGGGCACCGGTGGGCTTGCCCGTGCATACCAAGCCGCTGCAAAACAAGCGGTTAATTCTGCTGGAATAATTGAAAAAGCCCTATATCAAAAAATTTCAATCGCCTGTGGCTACGATTTATCTGGCAAAATAAAATATAATATTTTGGAAAACGAAAATATTATCTTAGACACAATATATACAGGCCTGGTAGAATATATTGTGCTGGCGAAAATTTCAGAAACCGGCCAGTTCTTGGAGCTAATACGCGACTTAAGCTCCGGCACTATTAAACCTACAATTTTGGAACAAGTTTGGCGGGTAACCTAAAAGTAGGCAACTTATATTATTTTAAAGGGGAGTTTATAAAATGTCCGGACACTCTAAATTTGCAAATATCAAACACAAAAAAGCGAAAAATGACGCTGTTAAGGGCAAAATTTATACTAAGCTTGGGCGTGAAATTGCTGTAGCCGTAAAATCCGGGGGAGGCGACCCAAATATAAATGGCAAGCTCCGGGACGTTATCGCAAAAGCAAAGGCAAACAACATGCCTAACGACAGTATTGAACGCAGCATAAAAAAAGCCGAGGGCGACCCTTCCGGCGTTAATTATGAGAATGTTACCTATGAAGGCTATGGCCCAAACGGCATAGCTATCATAGTAGAGGCACTGACCGACAACCGCAACCGGGCGGCCGCCAATGTACGCAACGCTTTTTCAAAAGGCGGGGGCAACATGGGCACCACCGGGTGTGTTTCATTTATGTTTAAAGAGCTGGGGCAAATTATGGCACTTAAAAGCAGCTCAATAAACGAGGATGAACTAATGCTCCTTGCACTTGAAAATGGCGCGGCTGATTTTTCTGTTGAAGACGAAGGCTATATAATCCAATGCGAGCCCGAAGATTTCCAAAGCCTCAAGGGGGCTTTGAGCGGCATAGAAATGGAATCTGCCGAAATAACTAAAATACCTGATACTTATGTTACATTAGCCGACCCGGAAGATATTAAAAAAATGAACAAGCTGCTTGACCTGTTAGATGATGAGGATGATGTCCAATAAGTCTACCATAACTGGGAAGAATAGATGCCTAACTATTCAAATAGCAAAAAGCCCGCTAATGC
>JAITVM010000250.1 GCA_031285815.1 Clostridiales bacterium
CAACAACTCGCCAATACTTACTGTAGATGCCAAAATTTTAGCTAAACGGATTCAAGTAGGCCGCCATAATGGGGGCGGGCACCACCATTCAACCACTACATATTTTGTAACCTTTGAAGTTGAAGGCGGCGGAAGGGTTGAGCTAAAGGTCCCCGGCAGGGAATATGGCCTCTTGGTTGAAGGCGATTTAGGGGAATTAACTTCCCAAGGCACCAGGTTCAAAAGTTTTGAAAGGCTTATTAAAAAATAAGTTAGGCGGCAGGGCAAATCTTCCCCGCCGCTTTTTTTATCATATACATGGCCCCAAAAAACTGCCACACAAATTCTTGACTAATTTTATGAATAAGAATATACTCTGACCATCAAAATTTTAGGGCGTTTATGTATGGGCGGCTCTATAATAAAGTAACCAATACACTATTTGTAGAAATATTTAACGGTATCTTATCTATAGCGGAATGGCCTCATGGCGTACAGTTTTTATACTATTTAGTAAAGTTCCGGCCATCACACAATAATATAACGAAGGTGAATGTAATTGTGCAATATAATAATTTCCCAGGTTTCCGGATACGCCCCATCTAATATTGTATCTAACAATGATTTATCAAATATAGTCGATACAAACGACGAATGGGTATTTTCAAGGACTGGAATAAAAAACAGGCGGATATCAACCGGCGAGGACACCTCTGATTTAGCCTCAAAGGTTTGTGAAGGGCTATTGAAAAAAGATGGCCTGCCTCCAGAGGCACTTGATTTAATAATTGTTGCGACTTCCTCGCCCGATAGCCTGGTCCCATCAACTGCATGCTTAGTGCAGGCAAACGTCAATGCCGTTAACGCAATAGCATTTGATTTAAACGCTGCATGTACAGGGTTTGTCTACGCGCTTTCAGTTGCAGAAAAAATTATGCGCGCAGGCCCATATAAAACAGCTGCCGTAATAGGTGCGGATGTTTTATCAAAGCTAGTAGACTGGTCAGACCGCAATACCTGCTGCATATTTGGCGATGGGGCTGGCGGCGTGTTGTTAAAAAAAATCACAGGCGCCGAAAGCTTCCTAATATGTGAAGATTTGAAATCAGACGGGAAACGCGCTTCGTCGCTGGTAGCCAAAAAAATGCCAGTTATCAGCTGCTGGGCAAAAAAAAATGAAACCCAGGATGTACAAAATAATTATGTATATATGGCAGGCCGCGATATATTCGATTTTGCTTTAAAAGAAGCCCCTAAGAATATCCTTTCAGCCTTAGGCAAATCTGGGTTAAGTTTTGATGATATACACTTAATTGTACCCCACCAAGCAAATTCGAGGATTATTGAAGCCTTCGCTAAAAAACTTAAACTTGGCTTAGATAAATTTTGCATTAACATAGAAGAGTATGGAAATACATCTGCAGCTTCAATACCCCTCGCACTATCGTGCCTGATCGTTAATGGCAAGGTCCAGTTAGGGAGTGGCCAAAAATTAATTTTGACAGGCTTTGGCGGGGGGCTAACATGGGGCAGCATTATTATAAGGGTCTAAGCCGCATGTTAGGCAATTTGCCAGGCATAAGCGTTTTGCAAGCTGGTTTGCAATAGCTTAAAAAAGTTAACATTAAATAAATAGGTGGTTTTATTTATGGATTTTGAAATTTGCAGGCTTTTTAATATAAAATACCCAATAATACAAGGGGCAATGGCCAGGGTTTCTGAAAGCAGTTTAGCCTCTGCTGTTTCAGAAGCCGGCGGGCTTGGGGTCTTAGCCTCAGGCATTGATAGCTACGGCCAAGTTAAAAGTGAAATACAAAAAATAAAAGGGGCCACAAATAAACCTTTTGCCGTTAACATTATGCTCCTTTCGCCGCACGTTGAAGACATTGTGCGCCTGGTGTGCGAAGAATCAGTGAAAATAGTTTTCACCGGTGCCGGGAACCCTATAAAATACATGCCCATATTTAAAAGCCTCGGTATAAAAGTAGTACCTGTTGTACCCTCCGTAGCGCTTGCAAAAGCTATGGAACGGGCCGGGGCAGATGCAATTGTAGCAGAAGGCATGGAGGCAGGCGGCCATATTGGCAAACTGACTACAATGGCCCTTTTGCCACAAGCCGTAGATGCGGTGGGGATACCAGTTATCGGCGCCGGCGGGGTTGGTGACGGCCGCGGTATGGCCGCATGTTTTATGTTAGGCGCAAAAGGCGTCCAAATTGGGACAAGGTTTTTATTGGCTGACGAATGTATTGCCCACGATAATTATAAGGGGGCCGTTATTAAGGCCAAAGATATTGATACAACCATAACAGGGCAAATAACAGGCCACCCTATACGTGTATTGCGGAATAAGCTTTCAAAAGCTTTTGAGGATTTGGAAAAAGAAGAATTGCGCAAACCCGAGCCTGACCTCCGGAGATTTGACGAACTGGGGGCTGGCGCATTAAAAGCCGCAGTTATTGACGGCGATATTAAAAATGGCTCCCTTATGGCCGGCCAAATATCAGGGCTACTCAGCAAACGCGAAACCTGCTCCCAGATTATAAATAACATAATGTGTGAATTTGATTCCTGCTTAAAAAAATATAGTACACAGGCAGGTAACAAACCATGAAAACAGCTTTCATTTTTAGCGGCCAAGGGGCCCAGTATTACAATATGGGAAAAGATTTGTACGGCAACTTTAGCTGTGTCAGGGATACCGTAGAAGAGGCCAATACAGTTTTAGATTTTGATATTAAAGAAATATGTTTTAGGCAAAATGAAAAGTTAAACATAACAGAATATACCCAGCCAGCCATCCTAGTATTTAGCATTGCCTTTTTTAGGCTGTTAACTCAAAACGGCATAAATGCAGGCTACTATGCCGGCTTAAGCCTTGGGGAATATTCTGCTCTCACCGCTGCCGGCGCCTTTGATTTTAAAGATGCTGTGCAGCTTGTACGGAAACGGGGGAAATTTATGCAGGGTGCCGTGCCAGAAGGCTCGGGCGGGATGACAGCGGTAATGGGTGCAAGCCGGGAAATTATTGAAGAGGTATGTAGGGAAGCCTCCGCAGACGGTATAGTTGCCCCAGCAAACTATAATATGCCCGGCCAAATTGTTATTGCAGGCACCATAAAGGCTTTAGAATCTGCAGAAAACCTTTTAAAAGGAAGAGGCATAAGGCGCTTTATACGGCTAAAGGTATCGGGCCCTTTTCACACCCCCCTGTTAAAACCCGCAGCGGATAAACTAAATTCCGAACTTAAAAAAATAAATATTTATGATATGCGCAAACCTGTAATTACAAATTTGACTGGTACAGAAATAAAGGATAAAAGCGGTATCATTGATACCCTTACGAAACAGGTAGTAAGCCCTGTTTACTGGGAAGAGGGTATAAATTATTTGATAAATAAAGGTGTCGGGTGTTTTGTAGAAGTTGGTCCGGGCAAAGCCCTCTCCTCTTTTATAAAAAAAATAAACAAAGGCGCAATAACCTACAATATTGAAGACATGCAATCATTTGAAGAAATTCTGGAAAGGTTGGGGTGATTTTTTGTTTGAAGGCAAAACCGTTATTATAACAGGGGCGTCCCGGGGCATCGGTAGGGCTGTTGCGTTAAATTTTGCCCAATTAAAAGCAAATGTAGTAATAAACTATAATTCTAATGAGCCCGTTAATTTATATGGGGAATTCGATAGGTATAATTACAGTTACACATCTGTAAAAGCTGACATTAGCATTGCAGGGGATGCAGAAAGGCTGGTAAGCCATGCAAAACAACATTTTGGTTCTGTAGATATTTTAATAAACAATGCCGGGATAACAAAGGACAGCCTTATCATGCGTATGCCGGAAAAAGATTTCTGTGATGTAATAAATATTAATTTAAAGGGCACATTTAATACCATAAAATATGCGTCAAGTATTATGTTAAAGCAAAGGTCCGGCGTTATTATTAATATCTCTTCTGTCTCCGGGTTAACGGGCAATGCCGGCCAGGCAAACTATGCCGCAAGTAAGGCAGGGGTAATAGGGCTTACAAAATCTGTAGCCCGCGAGCTTGCTTCTAGGAATATACGCTGCAACGCCATCGCCCCAGGCTTTATCGATACAAGCATGACCAGCCCTTTAAGCAGCAACATAAAAGACAGTTTGCTTAAAAGTATCCCTCTAAACCGTTTTGGTACTGTAGATGATGTAGCTAATGCATGCATTTTTCTTGCACAAAACAATTATATTACTGGCCAAGTTATAAGTATAGACGGCGGCATGTATATGTAAAACGCCAGCCTTTTAACAATTTTGCTTATGGCCTTTAAAACGGCAAATAATCAATTCCGAATAGGAGGATGTTATGAAAAGGGTAGTAGTCACAGGCCTCGGAAATATTTCGCCACTCGGGAATGGGGCCCATGAACTTTGGGAAAATATAAAAAATGGCAAGCACGGTTTTAATTATATAACACGGTTTGACACAAGCAGCTTTCCGGTTAAGATAGCTGCTGAGGTAAAAGGGTTTCAGCCAACGGATTTTATGGAGAAAAAACTAGTTAAGAGATACGACTTGTTTACCCAATTTGCCGTAGCCGCATCAATCCAAGCTTTTAACGATTGCGGCATAAACATAGAAAAAATAGACCCATACCGGTTTGGGGTTTTTTTTGGCTCAGGCATAGGCGGTCTTACTACAAAGGAAGAACAGATAATAAAAATGCATGAAAGGGGGCCCCATAGGGTTTCGCCACTTTTTATCCCTACGGCTATAATAAATATGGCCGCCGGAAATATTGCCATCCACCTTGGCGCGAAAGGGTCATCAACCGCGGCCGTAACTGCCTGCGCAACAGGCACAAATAACATCGGTGACGCTTACCGGAGCATTAAATATGGGCACCATGACATAATAATTACGGGCGGCTCTGAAGCCGCTATTAATAAAATAGGCATTGCCGGGTTCACATCAATAATGGCCCTCTCCCATGCCGACGATTTAAACCGTGCCTCTATACCTTTTGATAAAGGCCGGAACGGTTTTGTTATGGGGGAAGGGGCCGGGGCAATAGCCCTTGAAGAATTGAACCACGCCTTAAACCGCGGCGCAAAAATTTATGCAGAGATATGCGGGTACGGCAGTACATGTGACGCTTACCATATGACAGCCCCAATGCCGGATGGGGAAGGTGCTGCGAAGGCTATGTCCATGGCAATTGAAGAAGCCGGCATAGAAAAAACAGATATATCTTACATCAACTCCCACGGGACCTCAACCCAGCTTAATGATTTGGCTGAAACTAATGCCGTTAAAAAAGCGTTCGGGGGTTATGCATACAGCCTC
>JAITVM010000255.1 GCA_031285815.1 Clostridiales bacterium
TGTTTAACCAAGCTGATAGGTTCCAGGCAACCTATGGCGGTGGCGAGGCAAATTTTGCGGTATCGTTAGCGAATTTCGGCCTTGATGCTTGTTTTGTAACAAAACTCCCTAAGCATGAAATTGGGCAGTGCGCAGTTAATGACCTAAGGCGTTATGGTGTGGATACAACTAAAATTACACGTGGCGGCGATAGGGTAGGCATTTATTTTCTGGAAAAAGGTGCATCCCAGCGCCCGTCAAAAGTTATTTATGATAGGGCGGGCTCTTCAATAGCGGCAGCTAAAAAAGAAGATTTTAATTGGGGGGGAATTTTTGAAGGGGCATCATGGTTCCACTTTACTGGTATAACCCCGGCACTTTCTGATGAAGTAGCTGACATTTGTATTGAAGCATGTAAGGCTGCAAAAGCTAAAAAGGTGACAATATCTTGTGACTTAAACTATAGGAAAAAATTATGGACAAAAGAAAAAGCATGCGAAGTTATGACAAAATTAATGGAATATGTTGATGTTGTTATTGCTAATGAAGAAGACGCCTATGACGTTTTTGGCATTAAGCCGGAAGGCAACGATGTTACATCCGGCAAACTTGAGCACGAAGGCTATAAAGACGTGGCGAAACAGCTTAAAGATAAATTTGCTTTAAAGTATGTTGCTATTACGTTAAGGACATCTTTAAGTGCGAATGACAATAAATGGGCGGCGTTATTGTATGATGGCAACGAATATAATTTTAGTAAAGAATACCTTGTGCATATTGTTGATAGGGTAGGCGGCGGGGACTCTTTTGGCGCAGGGTTGATCTATTCGCTTTTAAATGGGGAAACCGCAAAAGGCGCTGTTGAATTTGCTGTAGCGGCTTCATGTTTGAAGCATGCAGTTGAGGGCGATTTTAACAGGGTTACTGTTGATGAGGTAAATATTTTGGCAAATGGCGACGCTTCTGGCCGCGTACAAAGATAAATAATATAGCCAACAAACTTAAAAATATGTTTGTTGGCTATATTTATTTATGCCTTATATGTATAAATATATGGTGAAGAAGTTAAGGGGCATTTTGTTTTCTGCGGAAAGTGGGTTTTGTTTCTGTAATTATAATGGCGGCAAAAATAACTATGCACCCGGCGGTTGTGCGGGCCCCCATTTTTTCAGACAAAAATATTACAGAAAATAAAGCACCGAATACGGATTCCGTAGACAATAGGATAGCGGCCTTTGGCCCATCTGTATGCCTCTGGCAAATAGTTTGCAAGAGGAAAGCTAAAGTTGTGCTGACTAGGCCAAGGTATATAGCGGCTAAAACAGGGCCGGTTGATATACTTATGGATTTGGGGCTTATTGTTGATAAGAAAACAATAATAGAGACACAGCTTGCAGTAGCCATTTGTATAATAGTAAGTGTAATTGGGTTAGAGCCATCTTTTAAAAACTCGCCGGTAAAAAAAATATGTAGCGCAAAACAAACTGCGCAAAACAAGGTTAAGGTATCACCAATATTAAGTGCAGCCCCGCCCTTAAGCGATATTAAACCAACGCCAAATAGCGCCAAACATGGCCCGATAATACTATGTATGCCAATATTGGCCCTGTGGTATATAAAAGAAATAATTGGCACGATAACCACATTAACTGCTGTTAAAAAAGCATTTTTTGATGGTGTTGTGTATTTGAGGCCAAAGGTTTGGAGCAGGAACCCGGTGAATAAAAATAGGCCAAGTATTATGCCATGCCTTAGGGCCACTCTATCTATTTTCTTTAGGTGTTTATAAAAAATTAAACACAGGCATAATGCGGATATTGTAAACCTAACGGCCATTAATTCGGTTGGTGTAAAATAATTTAACGATACATCTGAAGCCACAAAACCCATACCCCATATTATGGCGACAACCAATAGGCCATATTCAGCAAACATACATAAACCCCCTTTTTATGATGGCGGAAGGCATAAGCTTTTATTCGGCTGCCATGGTTATTTCGCGTATACCTTCCAACTTATAAGCAACGACATAATCTAAAGTTAGGATGCAGATTACGTCTTCTTTACTGCTGCCGATCAACAGCCCCTCAAAGTCTTTTTCTGAATATGTATGGACTTTAACAAACATGCCACGTTTAAAAGCCCTCCCATCAAAATAAACAGTATCTTCGGGAAAATACCTGTAACAATTATTTTGGATTTTATCAATGTCCAACGCATTTAAATTAAACTCATCAAGGTTAGCTATTTTAATGAATTTTGAAATTTTGAGTGTAGTAAAGGTTAAGACAAGTGAAAAAAGCGCGGCGTATAAAAGGTCAAAAAAATTGAACATACCAATTTCCCCTTAATTAAAGTGGCTTGGCAAAACATTATAATAATAGGCCTAAAATAGCCGGCTTTAGAAGCGGCCTTCGGAAACAAAGCTGCCTACTGTTTTGCAAGTGATTACCTATTTGATTTTATAACCCTTAAAAGTTTCGCCTTATGCATACTAATCATTATTTTCGGAATGGCCAAGTTTTTCTTCTATTTTAAGCTGGTCTATAAATTGCCTTGCAGTCCTGCCCGACAGCCCTTTTTGGTTCGCTTCCCATTTCCTTGCGCGTTTTATCAATATTTCGCTTGGCATGTTTATGTGTTCAATATCTGCGAGTTTTAGGGCTATATCTATATACTCGTTAGGTGTTGGTTTAGAAAAAGTTAGTGATATGCCAAACCTGTCAGATAAAGAAAGCTTTTCATTAACGGCGTCAGTGCCATGCAGTTCTTCCCCTTCGTAATTAGCGGTTTTATCCTGCCATTTTTCTGATAATATGTGGCGGCGGTTGCTGGTTGCATAAAAAATCGCGTTATTTGGTTTTTTATCAGCCCCGCCTTCCAAGGCGGATTTTAAATTTTTATATGAGGGTTCATATTGCTCAAAAGATAAGTCATCTAAAAAAATAATGAATTTAAGGCCCCTGTTTGATAAATAATTTAGTATATCTGTTATATATTCAAATTGGTTTTTGTTAATTTCCAATAACCTTAGGCC
>JAITVM010000320.1 GCA_031285815.1 Clostridiales bacterium
CGCAAGCTTAAAGCCGTCTCTTCTAATAGTATTTAATGATTCATTATCTAAAAGCTCTTTAGGTTCAAATTCAATTTTTTCAAATAGCGGGGTAATATTGTGCACTAAAGTATATGCCCTGATATTTTCCATTTCTGCATCTTCCAAGAATTTTAGGCTTATCACATATAAATTTGATTGTGTCCCTACATTTTCCTGGATGTGTAAATCATTATTACTTTCTTCTAAAAATAAACTCTTTAAAAAAATAGTCTGGCTCAAAATCTTATGGATGCCATCATAATCCGTTTCTGTTTCAAATTCTAACCTTAAGCCTTCTTTGCGTACTTCATCAAGCGCCTGGTCGCTTATTAGGTCTTCTGGTGTATGTTTTAATTTATATACTTTATCCCTTATATTATGGACAAGGGTATAAGCCCTGATATTTTCCATTTCAGAATTTTCTTCAAAAAAGATTTTGGCTTTATAAAAATGTTTTGGCTCTTTTTGTATGGTTATCCGGGTTGGTGCCGTTTCTGCAGGGGCACCGCTAACAGGTGCCGTACCCTTTAAAGCACTCAAAAAACTGTTTATTTTTTTGATTATATTACTGCCGTCGCCATCGCTACTTTCTCCAGACTCAATTTTCCCAATCTCGACTTTTATAAAATCCATGCCTTCTAAAATTAAATCTGTTAAAGTAGAATAATCAACACCACTAGGGTTTTCTTCCCTTAAATAAAAGAATAAATCCTCCATGCAATGGGCAGTTGTTGATATATTGTCAAACATCATCATTGCAGCAGAGCCCTTTAGTGTGTGCATAATCCTAAATATCTCATTAATCTGGCCTATATCAAAACCTGATTCGCCAGTAATAACAATTTGCTCCAATTGTTCCAATAAATTAGACATTTCGTATATAAACATCTCGAGCATGGATTCCCTATCAAAATCAGCCAAAAAATCATCTCCTTAAGCAAAACTTTTTATCTTTGCAGCAAAAGCAAAATAACGCTAAGTGGGCATCCTGATATATTAACGGCCCAATAAAATTTAGCGTTACTATACAGAATTATGTAGGATCCCCAGTTTTATAAAAATTCGATTTAATTTATCCCCGTCTTCTGTTTTTTCAATAAATACATCCTTCTCTTTACTGAAGAACCCCAATAAAATACTTTCTGATTTATCTTTCGCCATAAGTACCACAATACTCCCCGTTTTTTCATTCTTATCTTCTAAACCCCTAATCTTGCTTAACAGCCTAATTGCAGAATTATCTGGCAATGCTAAATCAATCAAATATATATCATACAGTTGGCCACCCGAAAATTTTTCGTCTATTTTTGACATGCCAGCAGCAAAAGTGCTGCAATAGTCAACCTGCCCTATTTTTGCCATAAAGCCCTTTAAAAACAACAAATATTTTTCGTCTTGTTCTATTATTAAAATGTCCAACTGACCACTTCCTAAATTTTTCTATACACTGCAGGCATGACATACTTATAATTAGTCCGTAAAGTGTTCAGGGACTCAGAATGTCCAATAAACAAATAACCTTCATCTTCTGTAAGGTTATAAAACTTGTCTACAATCTTTTCCCTCGTCTCATTGTCAAAATATATCATTACGTTCCGGCAAAATATGACTTGCACCTTTTTCTTCAAAGGGTATTTATCATCTATAAGGTTTAAATACCTAAATATAATGCTCTTACGGATTTCGTCAGTTACACAGTAATTAAAATCATTTTGTTTTATAAAATATTTCTTTACCCACTCCTTAGGCAGCCCTGAAATGCGGTCAGCATCATAAACGCCGGTATAAGCTTTATCAAGTATTTTAGTAGATATATCCGTTGCCAGAAGGAATGTATCCCAATCATTATTAAAATGCTCTTTTAGCAGGATCTGCAGCGTATATGCTTCCTCCCCTGAAGAACACCCCGCACACCAAACCCTTGCGTCTTTTTGCTTAGCATACTTTTTTTCAATGAATGGGAGCACGCCGCTTTTAAAAAAATCAAAATGTTTTGGCTCACGCATAAAAAAAGTATGGTTAGTAGTAAGCCTGTCCGTAAAAACCTTTAGTGCCTTTTCATCATTATTTTTAGTCAAGTACTTGTAGTAGTCATTAAAACTGTTTAAGCCTAAATCCATAACTACAGTATTGAGCCTTGAGTATACCAGCGACATTTTTTCATCACTCAAATTAATACCAAACCGCTCTTTTGCCAAAGTGCGTAATAAATCAAATTCTTTTACGCTTAACTCAATTGTAACCACCACCCTTTTTAAAACAAGCCCAGCTTACAAAAATTAAGCCGAGCGGGATTTGCTATATTTAATAAAAATCCACTATTAGTATAAGTAAATTATCAAAAATTTAAACATAGAAATTACTCAAGCTATACAGTAACCTGTTTTTATATGGTAAAATATAACCGGCATATAAAAACAACTAAGGCGCCACATCAATTTTTACCACCACCAACTGGAGGCAGTACAATGATAGTAGCTGTAATCGCTGAGTATAACCCATTCCATAACGGGCATCTTTACCATATAAATAAAGCGCGGCAACTAAATGGCGCCGAGTACATAATTGCCATCATGAGCGGCAATTATGTTCAAAGGGGCGAACCGGCCATCTTTGACAAATATTTGCGCACAAAGGCGGCATTGATAAACGGTGCTGATTTAGTTATAGAGCTCCCTTTATATTATGCGTCCTCGTCAGCTGAATATTTTGCTAAATGTTCTGTAAAAACACTCGAAAAAACAAATCTTATCGACAAACTATTTTTTGGCTCAGAATCTGGCAATATAGGCCATTTAGCCGAAACCGCTACTTTTATTATGAATGAAGGTGAAGAATATAAGCTTCAGCTAAAAAAAGCACTTAGCCGGGGCGAATCTTTCCCAAAATCGCGAAACATCGCTGTTAATACTATTATCGGCAATAATACTAAAATTTTAAATACTCCGAATAATATATTG
>JAITVM010000021.1 GCA_031285815.1 Clostridiales bacterium
TAGGGTCAAGTTTTATAAATTGTGAACACCCGGCACAAAGAGATATTGTTATCCTACATTTAAGAAGCAAAGCAAAATATTATGCATTTAAAATAGTATCCATTTTAACATTTATGATCCCATATTACACTATATTAATATTATATCCGATAGCAAGGGACGTTTACATAAGAAATTTATCATTATTCGAATTTAGCATTTTCTTCGTAGTCAATTTCGTATTTAGTTTAATGGGGGCATCCATTGGCGTTTTCTTTAATTTAGATTTTTTCACCAACCCTAAGCCAATGCTACCACTACATTGCATGGTGTTACTTTTTACAACTATACCGATGAGCTCTATATTTGGGAATAACTTGTTTGCCAAATATATTTCGTACTTATTGCCACCAGTAAATCACTTTGCGGCAAGCTTTTACGGGATTAATGACGCAGTTTTTAAAATTAACTATCAGTTTATAATTTTTATTTTACATAATTTGGGCTATTCCGCCCTGTTATTGTTAATATATTTTATCATAATCTTAAATAAACGGAATTAAATAACCGAAGCCCAGCAATCAAGTGCCCAAAACTGGGGTTCATTTTTTATCACGTTCGTTTCATAAAAAGATTTACAAACAAAACAAAAAGTTCCATAGTAGCCTTAAGAGCAATGTTCTTGCCCCCTTGCTTGATGATGATTTGGCTTTTAATATTATTCGCTGTTTATGAAACTAACGTGTTTTTTTACAAGCGCTATATTGATTATTTTTCTAGTTCATGGTATGTTTATTAATAGTTTCCTTTATATTACAATGAACTATCTGCCGAGGGGGGATTTTTTATTATTGATATACATAGCCTATCAAAATTTTACGGCAAAATAAGGTCTGTTGAAAATATAACATTTAATGTTTCCGAAGGTGATTTTTATGGGTTAATAGGCCCCCCGGGGTCCGGCAAAACAACTATAGCACGTTTGCTTTTAGCCCTTATAAGCCCAACCTCCGGAAGCGCAAATATTTTTGGCAAGGACTGCATTAAGTTCGCGCCATTAATCGCAAAAGATATTGGCTACCTTCCAAAAGAAAATTATTTTTATCAGAATTTAACCGTGAAACAAATGCTTGAATACGCAGAAAGCCTATATAAAAAAAGCTGCTTCAAGAGGGCCAGCGAGCTATGCGAAACCTTCTCCCTTGATAAATCCATGCAGTTAAACGACCTTTCCGAGGTTAGCATTAAAAAATTAAATATTGTATGCGCGCTTCTAAATTCCCCTAAACTCTTAATAGTAGACGAGCCCTTTTATAATCTGGACATACATTCAAAAAAAATTTTTACAGACTGCTTGATACAAGAAAATTTAAAAGGCACTACCATTTTATTTATTACAGAAAATTATTTAGAAGCAGAGAAGTTATGCAATAAAATAGCCTTCCTGCATGAAGGGCGCTTGATCCGCGTTTTGGGCGGCGAAGAGTTCAAATTTAAAAAGGTAAAGAAAATTAGGTTTATGACCAATGATAAAGTTGATGAAGATTTGTTCTACAATATAGAAAAAATTTCACATTATGAATATGATAAAGGCGAAGCCCGGTTTATGTTTAGAGGCAACACCAACCATGTTTTAAAACGGCTTATGAGGCTAAATATTCATGATATATTTATAGAAGAGCAATCCCTTGAGGAAATGTATAAAAATTATTTTTTATAGGTATAGCCCAAAATTTCAATTAAGGTTGCCAAAGGTTTTCATAATTTTATAGGTGGTGGGTTCTTGCAGATATTTAATTTTGAACGCGATTTTAACCGCAAGATGATTTTCGGCTTTGCCGTTTTCGCCTCTATGGCAGTTATTTTACTCGAACAAATACTTGTTTTATTGACAGAACGGTACGCTTTAGCAGTAGTAAATGTTTTTTCCAGCCCATTGGCTACTAATTATTTTAATATAAATATCAAATACTTCTCAGACCCACTAGGAATCTACTCATTCCTAAACTCGATAATAACACCTTTTTTTTCAATATTGTCAATCAACCAGGGGCTCAATATCTTCTTAATAGAATCACAAAACAATACTATGGAATTTTTGTTGACCAAACCTTTTTCGCGCCGTCAAATTTTTCTTAACAAAATAATATATGCTATTTATTATATATTGTTGTCAAGCCTAATTTTTTTACTGGGTTCATTTATTTCTATACTTATTATATCGGGTACCGGCTTTTCCCTAAAATTATTTTTGTTAACCTACTTGCCGTTCCCAATTATTAACGCAGTTTTTATGGCAATAGGTATGTCCCTTGGCTCTTTTTTATTTATGCCGGGCGCTAGTTTAATAATCTCCGCCGGGGTTGTTACCCTATCATATTTAGCGGGGGCCGCCGGCACTATAACACAAAACATACCGCTAAGGTATTTATCCCCGCCCCACTATTTCACCAGCCAGTATATTTTAGAAAATAATAGTTTAGAGCCGGTATTTTTATTGGTTAGCGCTTCAATTATTTTTATTTTTATTTGGCTCAGTTATATGCTATTTAAAAGAAAACAGGTTTAACGCCGGCTACCGGCATTAAATATAAAAGCCTACATAAAGAAAGGGGAGGGGCATATATTAAAAGCGTTATCCTTAACGAGCTTAGGCTACACAGCAAATCTTTAGCTATCTGTTCCGCCTTAATCCTGATAATATCTATTTATAGTTTTTCATTTGAATATAATTCTATGCCGGAATGGCCACTGCCTAGGATAATTAAGATTATCCTTGGTGTTGAAGCCCTAATTAAGGCAGATTTTTCATCTTACTGCAAAACTGTATATTTCAGGTTTTCTTTATTGGCTTATTCCCATTCATGTATTCTAGGCTCATTAGTTTATTTAAAAGACATAAAGAATAAAACAGCCGATTTTATATACACAAAACCTATCCACAAAGGGGCCATAATCTACTGCAAGCTCTTTGCTGCTATTTTATCGCCGGCTTTAATAGCCGTAATAATTTTTTTGGCGGCATCTGTTACTGTAGCATTAAAAATGCGTTCTACTATTTATTTTATGCAAATTTTTTTATCAACCGTAAACCTACTTCCCGGGCAGATGCTGTTTTTGGCAATAAGCCTATACATTTCTGTTTTATGTAACGATATTGCCCTTGCATTAAATTATAGCTTATCGTTTTTAGTAGCTTCATTTACTATTTCAGTTTTTATAGACTATATACCGGGCTTTGGTTTTTTAAAATATATAACGCCGTTTAAATATTTTCTTCTGGAGGACACATTAAATTTGAAATTCGATATTGTTTGCGTGGCTATTACGGTTTTTGTAGCTACCTTATGCTATTGGCTTACAATAAAAAATATGAAGCATAGAGATTTATTCTAAAAAATAAGCCCGGGGGATAATACCCCCGGGCTTATTTTTTAAAGCCTATTTAAAAGATTTTATTTCCCTATTCCGTAATTGCGGTTTCAAGCGCCAGCTCCATCATATTAGTAAAGGAATTTTGGCGCTCTTCCGGCGACGCAGACTCGCCTGTAAATACCATATCTGAAATTGTGAGTATGGCCAATGCATTTTTATTTAGCTTTGCGGCATTCATATATAGAGCCGCCGCTTCCATCTCAACGCATAAAACCCCCATCCTTTGCCACTTCTCAGCACTTTCCGGGTCAGCGTCATAAAATGTGTCTGATGAAAGCACGTTCCCGGCCCTAAATTCAAGGCCCAGGCCTTTAGCCGACAAAATAGCTTTTTCAAATAAGCTAAACGATGCAATTGGCGCAAACGGGCCCGGCAAGCCATATTGTGCCGCATAATTTGAATTGGTGCAGGCACCCATAGCAATAACTATATCCTTAACCTTTAACGCACCAGAAAACCCGCCGGCCGTACCTATACGGATAATATTTTTAACATCATACACATTATAAAGCTCATATGAATATATCCCAATCGATGGCATACCCATGCCCGAGCCCTGGACAGAAACCTTCTTGCCTTTATATTCCCCGGTATACCCTAGCATCCCGCGGATATTATTATATAATTTAGCGTTTGTGAGAAAATTCTCAGCAATAAATTTAGCCCGTAACGGGTCCCCGGGCATTAAAACAGTTTCGGCAATTTCACCTTTTTTAGCCCCTATATGCGGTGTCATAAAAAAGCCCCCTTATATTTATTTTATTAAATTTAAGTATACATGCTTCATCAATCAAAAACAAGAACCGCCTATAAATTCCCTAATGATAGAATTCGCCGGCACTTCTTCTGAATTTGCCCCAAAAAAACAATCTAAAAATTTAATAAGCCGCCTCGCCTCTAAATACTCCGGCTCCGAATTCCCGATAGCAAAAAGGATAGGCTCCACAAACTGTTTTATTACCGAAAGCTCATAAACAAGCGCCGAATTAAAAATAGCGTCCGCTTCTTCTTGATACGGGAAAATATATTTTGCCTCCCCTTTGGCAACCGACGGCCACATCCTAATAGTTTGGGCGGCGTTAAGCCTCCTAAACCTATAATCGCGCACAATGCGCCTAAAGAGCCGCGTATCTGTCGTAGGTATCCTATTATGGTC
>JAITVM010000122.1 GCA_031285815.1 Clostridiales bacterium
CATAGCTTCCTCAACAGGGGGTACCGAAGCTTTAGAAAAGCTTTTGACCGGAATGCCAACTGATTGCCCCCCTATTTTAATTGTCCAGCATATGATCTCCGGCTTTACAAAAATATTTGCGGAACGCCTTAATTCGCTTTGTAAAATGAAAGTAGCCGAAGCAAAAAGCGGCGACCTAATAAAGGAAGGGCAAGTATTAATTGCGCCTTCTGATTATCATATGAAGGTTGTAAAACGAAATTCCGGCTATTTTACAGAATGCTTTATATCTGAAAAAATGCATGGCGTTATGCCGGCGGCTGACATTTTATTTTTCTCTATGGCCGAATGTTTTAAGTCGGATGCTGTTGGGGTTGTGTTAACCGGCATGGGCGCGGACGGCGCACTTGGTGCCTTAAAAATGCGCCAGAATGGCGCCAAGACTATCTGCCAAAATAAAGAGACCTGTGTTGTATATGGCATGCCAAAAGCGGCCAAGGAGATGGGTGCCATTGATTATGAACTCCCTATAGGGGATATTTGCAAAAAAGCCTTGTCTTTAGCAAGTAAATAAATATTTATAAAACTTATTCGGCACAGAAAATTATATAGCCAACAAACTTAAAACATATCTGTTGGCTATATTGGGGTGCCCACTTTTAATTGCCTTTTAAGCTCCGCTCAATATAAAGTATTCATGAAAAAAAATATCCGGGGCTTCTTTCTTATATTTTCTGATAGAAGATACTTGCCCCCCTTCCTGGTAAACAAAAATATTATGGGAATCCACATCAAACAAGATAATACCCGGCCATCTAAAAACGGCATACCTTCCAATCATCCCAATAAATTCTGCCCCTTCAATTTTCTCTTTTATAAAGTTATCCAAGGCGCCTATTTCTTGCCCAAGCGGCTTGCCTTGATTCAAAAGCCTAAAAGAGTCATATGAAGCCCTAAGCGTCTCCTTAACTGAGTCTGTAGTATACCCCCTGATGTTTTCTATTATGCCGCTGGCATCATAAGAATCAATATATATAACTGGGTTTTTTGCGATGCCAAACGTATTTTCGCCAGACGCGTTTAAATATCCTGTTTTGAATGCAAAATAAGTTTTAACAAAAGAATGTGTAACATAAATATGCCCACCCCAAAGAATTGGGGGGTGTGATAATAAAGTTTCAACATTGTTAACAATAGCATTATTTTTTTCTGGATAAATTGTGATTTCCGAATTGTTAGAAGTGATAGTAGCAAGCCTGTCATCTTCTTCCCAAGAGACATAAACGCCTGGCAGCTTATCAATGGCCCTGACCGGTATATATGATTCACCGCCAAATTGATAAGAAAACCAAGAATCTAAGAATTTGCCATTAATAAGCAGGAGTATTTGTTCAGGGCTTACTGCTGTAGCCCTCCCTTGAAATTCATAATTATATACACCCTGCCCGCTATAACTGCTTAAATAAGTCGGGTCCCCCCTTTTTGTATCTACATATACTGGTGCCGCCATGATAAACAAAGCAAAAACAAATAAAGATAAAAACAAATAAAAATGCTTCATACCCCACCGCCTCTAAACGGCCCTGCCAAGCTTCACTGATTAAATACTTTTATGCCGCTATTTATCTTCAAATGTGTTAGGCGGCATATAATTGCCAGCGTAACAACATGCCATAATTATATATTAAGTGTTAATTATTGACAAGCATTGCCGCCGCCTTTATAAAAAAATACCGCCTTTTAGGCGGGTTAATTGCAACATAACAAATAATTCAAGAAACATTTCCCCATGTGGCTTTAGTTATCAGCTTATCGGGTACCCAAGTATAAATAGCCCATAATACGCTATGAAAGCAATTGATGAAACCGCTACCAAAATTATAAAAAACAACCGCTTTTCAGATATCAGAGCAAATACAAAGGCCATTGGGAACAGCAATACCATATATTTTGTTTGTGATAAAATATTTTCAGCGCTAAATAAAAAAACATACATAGAAACCGAATATACCAGATAGGATGCCCGCATTTTATTATAGTTCTTAAATAATATAGCCAAGCTGGCCAGCATAAATAAAACCGTAGGCAAATATTCGCTTAAGGCGGCTTTGCCAGAACCTGCTATACTCTCTTCAAAATCCCCAATAAGAAAAAATGCATTAGAAAAAAAATACGGCCCATCAAGGTCAAATATATCATTAAACACTAAAAATATATTTGCTTCGTCAACATACACCCGCCTATTCATGAACACGAAAAATATATATGCCACAAGTATGCTCAAAACCGAAAAGCCTTTTAACACATATGGTATATAGAATTTATAATTATCCTTGTCAGAAATGTAAAAAAGCGGGCTTTTATCTAAATTGACAGAATCTACCGCCAAAACATCACTAAGCTCTTCCCTGGCATAAGCTATATATTCGATAAACCCAAAAACCATAAGGGCAAGTGCTATCGGGTGCGTAAGCCCGGCAAAGTAACCTGCAATTGCCGAATACCACCATTCATGCCTCCGGACAAAATAAATATATATAAGTGACAGCAGCAGCAATAGCGCAATTGGCAAAGGGGATATTAAAAAAAATGATATCGGCAGCAGCAATAAAAATAATACTGCTTTAAAAGCCGCCTCCTCGTCATAATCAAAAACAGCTACGTTAAATAAAAATATACAAGATAAAACCGATAATATAATATTTATAAATATCTGAACTAAATAATTAAAGTTTGTACCTGCAAAGGGTTTAATTAAAATTAAGTATAAAGGGTAAATACTTTTATAATTATCAAAATCATCAACTACCGATGCATACCAATTATTAGATAAATAAATATATTTTTCAGCGTCAAGCATTGATGAATAATAGCCCTTGATAGCCTCATTGAGCCCTGTATTAGGGTAAGTAGACTTTATCCTAATTAATAATATAGCGCTTAGCAAAACAAAAAAAACAGCACTCACGGCAACTACTTTTACATAGTAGCCCCGTTCGGGCGTCTCCGGGTAAAAATACCTTTCGCTACCCTCATCCAACCCTAAATGCCATGCCTCTTCTAATGACCCCGACAATTTATTAATTATTGTACAAATAACAATAACATTAATTGTACTAAATACACTGGGGAATAGCACAGTAGAATCATTTGCCAGATACCAGTAGCAAAAAAGCGCGAAAATAAAAATGTTTATCGAATAAATCAATATTTTTACTAATGTTTTCCCTTTCATAATGGCTCCCCATAGACTATAATATTTAATTATTTATCGGTTAATTGGACAATATATAAAAGGAGCGTACAGCAATTGATTTTTGAACATATACAATCCTATAACAAAAAAGGCGTATACCCTTTCCATATGCCCGGCCATAAGCGCAATAAAAATTATTTTGAGGGCATTGGCCTACTAGAGTATGATATGACAGAATTTGAAGGGATGGATAATTTCCATAACCCAAAAGGCATTATTGCCGAATCACAAAAGCAAGCCGCACATCTTTTTGGCACAAAGGGGTCCTATTATCTGACCAACGGTTCAACAAGCGGTATAATGGCCGCAATCTCAGCCGTATATAAAGATGGCGGAAAAATTCTAGCTGCACGCAATTCACACCGGTCTTTTTACAACGCCCTTCTTTTAACAGGCGCAAGCCCTGTTTACGTGTACCCAAACCAGGCGGCGCATAATTTAACCGGCGGGGTAAACCCAAAAGATATCGAAAATGCGCTTATTAATAACCCCGATATAAAAGCCGTATATATAACCAGCCCAACCTATGAGGGCCTCTGTTCCGATATAAAGGCTATTTCAAAAATAACAAAGCGCCATAATAAAATTCTAATTGTTGATGAAGCACATGGTGCCCATTTTATTTTCTCAAAATATTTTCCCGATTCTGCTATTAATTATGCCGATATCGTAATACAATCCCTACACAAAACGATGCCAACTTTAGGACAGGCTTCAATCCTACATGTACTCAATGATAAAATCGACAATGAGCTTCTTCAGTTTTATATATCTTTATTTCATACCAGTAGCCCCTCTTACATAATATTGGCATCTATTGACCGTTTAATTAAAAAATTGATTGATAAAAAAATTGCATTTGACGAATATGTAGATTTGTTGTTAGAATATAGAAAAAGATATATAATTATGGACTGTATACCCTTACTAGATAAAGAAGCAGCCGGGCCTGGTTACGTATCGGATTTTGATATCTCCAAGTTATGTTTTTTTACAAGCAAAACAGGGCTTACCAGCAGCCAGGTTAATGATATTTTATTGAACAAATTTAGCATTCAAACGGAGCTGTCTTATAAAAATTATTTTATGGCTTTGTCATCTGTCTGCGACACCCCGTACGGGTTCCGGCTTTTGGAAAACGCACTGGCCTATATTGGCCAAAACGCTGCCACGCCACAAGCCGGTTCGAAAAACATAGCGATGCCAAAAGCTACAATTAAACTCAGTATTAAAGAGGCTATGGCTTTAGGGAAAACTAAAGCCCCATTAAAAGATGCTATCAATAAAATTTCCGCAAATTTTATCACGCCATATCCGCCTGGCATACCCTTAACCGCACCGGGCGAAGTTATCACAGAAGAAATTTTTAATGTTATAAATGAATTGTGCCCACAATATAGCCTAGCCGGGCACCATAGCCAACAAATTAATATGCATAGCCATGATATCATGGGTTTATCGCCGGATTTTTATGTTGATATAGTTGATATTTAAATAAAGGGTGGTCCACATTGAATTTAAGTAGCCTAATAGTTTACCGTAATATTTTAAACGACCCGGTAATAAAAGCTTTTGAAGAGATAAAACCTGATTCTGGCGGTGAGGCTCAAGCCGTACAGGCCTTTTTTAGCGTACTTATTGAAAAAGCTGAAGAAAATGGGCTTAGCGGCAATATATTTGCAAGGTACCTATTACTGTTAATTTTAAATGACGAAAATATTTTTAGCATATCTTGCGAAAATAAAAAAATAACCCACGATAAATCACTCTATAAAATAATGTTATGGGATGCACAAATTTTATTTAATTACCTGCATGCCGATTTTTCAAAAATACTAACTGGCCCATTTCAAGATTTATTGGGGGCAAATTATACACCGCTTAACACAAACCCGATGCCTGAAACACAAATAGGGGGCCTTAGTTCAGATAGCCCCGAAAGCTTTTTAAACTTTTTGGCCAATTATTACTCAGAGAATGGCTGTGGGCAGATAGCCCAATATAGGATGCTTAAATATAGCAGCAAAAAATTAGTAGGGGTAAAGAACTACGACAAAATTACCTTTGACAGAATAGTAGGGTACCAATATCAAAAAAAACAAATTATATTAAATACAAAAGCCTTTTTAGCCGGCGAAAAAGCGCATAATATCCTTTTATCAGG
>JAITVM010000126.1 GCA_031285815.1 Clostridiales bacterium
ATAAGGGATTTACATGAAAAATTTTTATTTGTGAATTGTAATGGGATACCAATGACCCGGCAAGGCTTTTGGAAAATAATAAAATCATACGCTAATAAAGCCAATATAAATAACTCCTTAACCCCACATATGCTGAGGCACTCTTTTGCTTCACATTTAATATCTAATGGTGCGGATATCCAATCTGTGCAAGAAATGTTGGGCCATGCTGATATTTCTACAACCCAGGTTTATCTGCAGCTACAAAAAAACAAGATAAAGGAAGTTTATGCAAAGGCCCATCCACGTTATTAATATAAAGAAAATAGGGGCCGGTTGTTTTTATTTATATAAGTTCCTGAAGCATTTAAAAAAATGCTAACGGAACTTTTTTTGTTGCCTGAAAAAAATTGTTGCTAAGATATTAATTAACATTGATTGCGATTTATAATGAAATTGGTTTTGCAACCGACACTGGCCAAGGTGGTTTAACCGGTTATATCGAAGGTTTGTTAGGGGCAGAAGCAGGCAATGAAGATACAGGTGGGTACGGATTACTTGATGGGTTCAAATATAACTATGTTGATACAGGCCCATTAATTGCCGATACAGATGAAGATGGAATTTCTGACCACAACGAAGACTATGATGATGACAACTTAATAAATATTGATGAACAAGAATTAGGTACAACCGCAAATGTTGAAGATACCGACGGCGATACCTTGATTGATGGCGACGAAGTCCATATTCATGGAACAGGCCCATTGACCAAAGACACAGACGGCGATGGCCTGGATGATGATGAAGAAATTAAATTAGGGCTAAACCCGAACAACCCAAAATCTGACGGTTCCACACCGGATGGCGACCGTAGGTTTAACCAAGTGGCTGATGATTCTATTAAAGATGATTTCTTGTTAGAAGACGATAGCATGTTCCAGCCAGGTGTATCAGGGAATGTGCCAGGCGATATATCGAGAAATGTTATACTGGAAAAAGGGCAAAGCTTGGCATTTAATGATAACCCAACAGCACTGAGCGAGATTATTAAATTAAGCACAAGTTATGAAGATATCCCATTAACACTTACTTTTGAATACGGGCAGGAATATACTGATGATATTAGAAAGCTATCTATAATATCAATTAATGAAAATAATGAGCCGGAACTTGTTGACACAGATTTTGATGCTACTAATAAAATAGCTTCAGCTGAAATAGTTGGGGATGGTATTTACTTTATTATGGATATAGATTTATATTTAAGGAGCATAGGCATTGATTTATTTGCAAATCTAGACCGAAGCATGCTGAGCCCTGAGCGGTTGTCAGATATCGATAACTATATGCAAAATAGGGAAACCCCTAGCAGCATTAAAGAGCAGATAGAAGAGATGCTTGGCTTAGGCAATAATAAAGTAAATTTGGTTTTTGTGCTCAACTTTACATCAATAGGGTATGGTACTAATAAAGCTATAAACACCATTGTTGATTTCGTTGATGCTTTAGAAAATAATTATGATATAGACATACATTATTCTTTAATTGCTTATGATGATGTTAACCATGGCGTTGTTAAAAATGGGCTTTCAAACTGGTATACATCCCAAGAAGTTGATTTGGCCCTAGATTATTGGTTCGACCCATATGCTTCCGTAAATGACCCGAAACCACCTATGCGTGGAGGTATGGCAGAGATTTTATTAGACGGTTTAGAAGTTGCCAGTGGGCTGGACTGGAGAAACAACGCAAGTAAACTAGTTTTACTGGTATCAGAAGACATAGACGAAACGTCTAGTTCAAATATTAGTGATATGGTAGATATGGCAAATAATGAAGAAATCTCAATTTCTGTTTTAGGAGATACAGTAGTAGATTCGTTTGCCCCAATATATGAAGGCACCGGTGGCATTTTAGAAACTTTAATTGAACCGGCTAGCACAACCCGTTTAGAAACGTGGGTTATGGGAAGCCTTTCGGTAGGTTCGCAATGGGTAGTGCTGTTTGATGGGCATGTATCAAAACTCAGTGATAAATTATCCAATGCCGCAACAAATGATACAGACGCCGACGGGTTAACAGATGCAGAGGAGTTGGGCACTAAAACTATTGGTAGTTGGGTTAACCCCTTTTCGGATTTTATGGGGGAAAATTTCTCAATTCCAGAAGAATCGGTTAACAACAGTAGTTTAAACACAGAAGTTTTTAATGCTAAATCTTACCCGGATAACCTTGACTCTGATTTTGACGGGTTGCCGGACGGGAAAAGGGATTATGACGGCCCAGCAATAAGAAGGGACCCTTTACCCCTTAATAATGAATTTAAAGGATTTTTTCATTATAAAGATTCGGCTGGGCAAACGAAAACAAAGAATAAAGTAAGATTTAATTTTGACTATAGCCAATTCTTTGATAAAAATACGACTTATAATCAAAAGCTGGCTGTCCTCGGGTCTATATCCGTTATAGAAATGTATCAAACAAATTTTTTGGATATTACTGACGGGCTATCTGAAGAACCTAGTGAAACTATGCCGGATTATATGGTTGAAGGGCTTCTTGACAATAATGAAAAATTTGCAGAGATTTTTGGCTTAAAGGATATTGAGAATTTTAGGCTTTCTAAAGATACCGCTAGAGACTATTCCCTTTCGGAGACTGCTTTTAAAACAATAGTTGATGACGTTACAGAATTTACAATTGGGCATAGGCTAGTTAAAAACGGAAAAGGCCAAACGAGGGAAATTATCATGGTTTTCTTCCGTGGGACAAATGGAACCAGTGCCGAATGGTCAAGTAATTTCGATGTAGGTGCGAATACAACAAATTATTATAATAGAATGGGAAATACAACCTTATGGGAAAACAAACTAAACCATAAAGGCTTTGATGTTGCTGCAACTAGGTCGCTTATAAAAATTAATAAATATTTAAAGGATAATGGATTAGATGCATCTCCATATAACAAGAGTATATTTATCACAGGGCATTCCCGTGGGGCGGCTATAGCAAACCTTATAGGTAAAGAATTTGAAAACAAGGATGGCTACCTTCCATTTACGTATGGTTTTGCTACACCGAATAACACAACAGACCCAAATGTTAAAAATTCAAAAACAATATTTAATATTGTGAATGAAGATGATTTAGTGCCAAGAATAGCCCCGAAAGTTTGGGGGTTTGATAAATATGGCCAAACAAGGATGATTAGCGTTGCGAAATCAGCCGATTCAATCAATTCATCCCATAGTGATTATTATAAAACAAACGTGTCATTTGAGTGGTTGACCAATAATCTGGACTATGACGATAATGGAAATGTATTAAATACTGAAGATAAATTCGGAAAGCTTGTAAATAATCGTGAAGAGATGTATATATTGGATGAGACTAGTGAAGGGGAAGTTGATTTTGATTTTGATTTTGATTTAAATCCTGTTTACTATGATACGGAAGAAGAGGCTAATGAAGCAATAAGAAATTTGAAAATAGATTTAGATAAAGAAAAATTATCTAAATTTACTTCAGGCAAATATACTATTAAAAAAAATATATATCATGGCTATTATGTAGTATCTAATATATATCCTGCATATGTTTGCCAGACAATTGCAAATCTGGCATCTGAAGTTGGAGCTATTCCTGGCAGACCTTTAAAAGGAAAATATGATGCTGCAAGGTGGTCTTTTATATATTCTAGTGGTCAAGGTGATGGTGTTTTACAGTTCGGTGGAATGTTTCATCCTCATATGCCACTAACTTATTATATTATATCAACAAATGATAAATTTACTAATATCGAATAAAAATATAGTGCCTTCCAGAGAAACAAGTAATCCAGCAGAAGTTTTTTCTGCTGGATTATTAAAAAAAGGGGTAAATATGAAAAAAAAAGAGTTTTATCTAATATTAGTTAATTATTTTGTCCTATATATATTTCATTTTATTGTTATTCCTTCGATAGCTCGTGGTGTTATTCAATGGTACATCAATATACCAATAACAGTCATAGCAGCTGTGTGTTGCGCTATATTTATTTCTGATGAAATTAAATATTGGGTTATTGGAATACTGTTTTATTCTGTTTTGATTCTTATTTATTATCCAAATGGAGCATATGGTATGAATACCAGTTTCTTTGGTAGTATTTATACAGACTATAAGTTTGTTAGTATTTTTACTGAATCATTTTCGGTATTTGATGATTGGGGCTATTATTTTATAACTATATTTTTTTTATGCTGTCAATTAATGCTATGGGTAGTAATTAAAATTCTCAAATTTATTATTAAAAAGATCAAATCCATGGATAATAAAAAATTTTGACATTTATCTAGAGAGGGGATTAAGGGCATTTTCTCAGTTGTCACTGAATTTAGAGAGAAAATTATTTAATATTGGCTAAATACTAAATTGTTAAAGGCCCTGTTTCACCCTCATATGCCACTAACTTATTATATTATAGCAGCAAATGATAAATTCAACTAATATCTATATAAATATATAATGCATCAATAAAATATAAACCGGCGGAAATATGTTTTCGCTGGTTTATTAATAAAAGGGGTAAATTATGAAGAAGAAAGAGCGTAATTTAGTTTTACTAAGTTACTTTATTTTATATATAGTTCATTTTGTTATTATACCTATGATTGTTCAAGTCCCTAGACAGTGGTACATGCTACTAGTAACGACGGTTATAATGACATTGTTTTGTGCTAAGGTCATTTCTGATAAAATTGAATATTGGTTTCTTGGAATATTGTTGTATGTTATTTTAATTATTATGTATTATCCAAATAAAGGGTATGGAATGAATGTGGCCTCCTTAACTAGTATTCCTACAGACTATAAGTTCATTAGTATTTTTACTGAATCATTTTCAGTATTTGATGTTTGGGGGTTCGCTGTTATTATTATTTTTGTTTTCGGTTGCCAGCTTATAATATGGACAATAATTAAAATCCTCAAATATTTAATAAAAAAAATAAAAACCACGGATAACGAGAAGTAGTGTGCCCATCTGGAGAGTGATTGAAAAAACATTCCATAGTTTTTAAATTTAGGAGGGCACAATGAAAAATAAGGAACTTTATAAAGTTTTGATATGTTATCTAATTTTATATCTATCTCATTTTTATTTTCCAAGCCTTTTCCCTACACTCATCGATATATATCGAGATAATCAAGGGGATGGTATTAGTAACGTATATTGGATGTTACTTTGTTCTACAGTGATATTTACTTTCATTGGTATTTTTAAGCTACCAGATAAAATTTCTTATTGGTTTCTGGGTTTAATATTATATATAGCTTTAACTATACTATGTTTACCTAATGGGCTATTTTGGATTATTCGTAAATTTAGCATTTTTAATGCCTTTTCATACTGTAAAATTTTTTTAGTTTCAACAATAATCCCTCAATTTTTAATATTATCAGCTTTTAAATTTATAAGATATAAAAAAAGAAACTATTATGAAATTTATCTTGTTATGATAATTGACATAATCTTGTATATAACTAACTTCATTATTATACCTTTAATACCTTCTGGATATGGTAACTTAGAATTGTTTGCTTGGTTGATATTACCGAACATTACATTAGCTAGTATGATTCTTATAACAGATAAAATGAGGTTTTGGCTAATTGGTAGCATACTGCATGTTGTATTAATTTGTTCCTATTACCCTAATGGTATTTATGGGATTGGCATGGGTTTCTTTTATGGTTTAATGTCACCTGAATATAAATTCGTAAGCATTTTTACAGAATCAAGAAGTGCCTTTGATAGTTTAGGATTTATCGTGTATTTTATATTATTTATATTTTCTCAATTCTCAGTATGGTTGGCAATTAAAGCGGTAAAATTGATTATATATATAAGTAAAAAATTGACTAATGAAGATACAACCGATATTGAAAAAGAAGAATAAATAAAAACTACAAAAAGATTGTTATTATAGGGTAAGTAATGTATTTAGATTTGTTGGCCATAAGGTTTATAGATGAAAAATAAAGAGCGTAATTTAGTTTTAGTAGTGTACTTTGTT
>JAITVM010000173.1 GCA_031285815.1 Clostridiales bacterium
CGCCCTATTCCCGGTGCTTTCTATTCTAGCCGTGAAGAATTAATTCAAGATACACGCCAAGTTGGTTTTATAAGGTCTATTATAAATAATAGGGATGAAGCTAAATTACGCCGTGTATGGGATAGGGGCATTTATATAAACAAACGCCCTGATGAAAGCGATTATAATGAATATATCCAGGAGATGTTAAAGCAGCGTTGCAATGATGATGCATATTGGTCACTGGCATCATTTAATATAACAAATGATTTTACGGGGATAAATAACGGAAATGGGCATATTTCTGACATTAAAATACCGATATTGGCATTTCATGGTGAAAAAGACTACATTTGTGAACCGTGGCAAGCTAAAGATAATAAAGAGGCATTTGGTAAACAAATGGATCTAATAATGTTGGATGGTGCCGGCCATTCTTCGTTTACAGATTATCCTGAAGAAATTGGCAACAAATTTTCTAATTTTGTAAAAGATATTCTTTAGGGATCAAATTTTGTTGATTTTTATGAATTATATAATATTCTACAAATTATTTAATGTATAAAAGCCTATAATATCATTTTTTCGATATTATAGGCTTTTATTTTTTGAATAATAATAAAATAATATATAATCATCTGATTTATTTAATTTTACACGTTATATCAACAATAATTGCAAACCGTCAACTTTTGAAAAATTATCAGCCTTGAGTGGTAATTTTAAAACTTAATGTAAATTTTTTTAAATAAAGCGTTTAATTCCGAATATAACAAAAATTTATGTTAAAATTTGCGATTTTTGAGATAATTGACAAAATTTAATATTTTTTAGGTTTTTCAAATAATATCAAAATAATAATAAATATCCAAAACAAAAATAAGCAGTACAAGGGAACCATTTATCTGTATTCTTTTTTTGCGAATAATGCATATAATGCCAGTAAGAAATTGAATAATGACGGGAAGAGTCACAATATCTGGGGCAGGGCGCTTTTTATATACGGAGTAGGGGGGTTAACCCAAATAAATTATAGCTATTTTTTTTATATCACAGCAAGCCCGGATGAAAATATAAATCTATAAGTGCATTTTTGGCACCTATATTAAGCAGGTTTGACTCTGTAAAACAATTATTTTAATTTTATAATTACATAATTATTAAATCAGATTTTTATAATTATATAATTAAATAAATCAAAGCATAATCTGATTAAATATTTGACTAATTAATGATTATATGGTATTATGTAGAAAATATTTTATAATTATAAAATTATATTAATGTAACGGATTTTAGCAATTAATTGTGATTATAATACATAAATCTAGTTAAATATCCGTTATATCACACGCAGTTTTATATAATAAAAATAATTTTATAATTATGAATTTATGAAGAGGTGATCAAATTGAGTAGTGAAGTTGTAAAACCAAAAGTAGGAAGGCCAAAGGGCTCTATAAAAAGGTTAAACTACTCAACTAAACTAACAGAAAAAACAAAAAAGAAGCTTGAAGCATTCAAGCCCCTTGGTATTCAAGGCAACGAAATAATAGAATGTTTAGTAGAGCTTTATTTTGACTATTTAAACCCTGCTATATTAAACAAATATAAATCTGGGGGCTTATCTAAAGATGTTTTGCTCCTTGATTCAGATATTTTAATCCAACAATTATCCCCAGCTACAGAGATGATAGAAGCTAAGCCTACTACTCAATCTGCAGATGGGTTTCAGATGTTATTGGATAATTTTATTAATGAAGATGAATTAATTTATTAGTATGTGGCTGGAGCCGCATGGATGGGGGATTTATTTTTTATGAGCAAAGACACAGCAGTATTTAATTCAGAAGCTAAAGATGCAAAAAAATTAAAACGCCAAAAAATGTTGGAAAACCGTATAATAGCTGTAGATTACGGTTTTGGTTATACAAAAGCTTGTGACGAATTTGGTACAAAAGTAAAGTTCCTTAGCTTATCTAAAAGATATATGGAGCCAAAAATCGAGCAAGATATCGAGTTGCAAGAATATTTGGCAGTTATTGACGGTACCAAGTACCAAATAGGGGAATTTGCTAAAATAGGCGATGTAACAAAAATGTGGGATATGCTTCAGGCAACAGACCCTCTAAACCTTAAAATATTTATAGGTGCCTCTTTAAACCTTATTGTAAGCAAGAACCCTTCCAAATACCCGAAGGGCGAAGATGGGGCAATACATCTTAATCTTTCTGTTGGTTTGCCTATAGACCTTTTTAAAACACAAAAGCCGGAATTAGAAAAAATCCTTAAGGATATGAACACTACCGTTGCTATCGGAAAAAATAAATATACTTTTATTATTGACTCACTTCTTATATCTCAACAAGGGGTCGGTGCTTTTTTCGCCTTTGCATATGATATGGCTGGAAACCAGCGTGGGCTTGATGACATAGCTAAAGAATTAGAATCTTATATGATAGCTAACCCAGACGGGGCAACCCCTGATTACAAATCCTTTGCCCAGCAGATAATTAATTTTGGCCTTGGTTTTTGTGATATAGGCTATAATACATTGGATTGCTTTAAAATAACCAAGAAGAATAAACAATTTATAATTGTGGATGAATCAGCATTTTCACTTGAGAACAAAGGGATACACAATTACCATGAAAAAGCTTTGACCAATATAATAATTGATAGGGGCCCTATCGTTAAAGACATAATAGCTTGCGAATCCGCACTGGAAGAGACCGGTGGCGAAATTAAGCATGGCCGCCAAATTATAAACATTAAACCATATTTTGATAATATTTATAACGAGTTAGCTTATGATTTTAAAAATTCCATTAACCAAAAATGGGGCGGCGTAAATGATTTAGGTGCAATCCTATTATGTGGGGGAGGGTCCTATTCATTATATGGCAAATTAGACTTGCCAGTTACAGTATTCATCATGAAAGACGCAGAATATGCAAATGCTGTTGGTTTTGTTATAAAAATGTCAGCAATAATCAATAATATGAAACAAAAATAATCATCAAACATCAAAAATAGCAATCAGGCTTTATTTATTGCAGTGGTTAAGAAAAATGCCAGATTATGCAATAGGTTTAAAGTTAGTTTGCTATTTTTTTGATTTACTAATTTAATTTGTTGACAACAGATTTAACAAGTGTTGGCCAATAATTTATAAATGCATTTATTAAGTTATTTAATTACTTTTAAACAGCTTTTGAAAAAAACTTTTTTTCTTCCCACTTTCTTGGTTTTCATCAACATCAGGTTTAGTTATTAATAAAGCTGAGGCAGTCCTATTTTGTTCACTGCCTAATAAAATTTGATTATTTCTATTTAGTTCTTGAGCTTCTTTCAATCTATCATTCAGTTCAGTTATTTGCTTGTCTTTTATCTCAAGTTGGCTTGTCAATATTTTTAATGTGTCTTGTAAAGTATTGACAAGCTCTTTATTTTCATTAAAACTATCTTTAATTGTATTGTTAAATTGCTTGTTATAACCTTTTTCAGGCTTATGGCTTTCATATTCTAATATTAACCGTGCTTCCTCTGCCTCTGCTTCTGTCCTACTAAGCCCATTTCCTAAAATTTCATGATTAAAGCTATCCCACCCATAATTAAGTATGTCATTATAAAATTCAATATTATACTTATAACCATGGCCTTCTTGCCATCTATTAACCGGTTTTATAGTAGTAACCCCTATGTATATTTTCCCACTGGGTGATGTATGTTTATAAAGGTAATATGAGTCTTTAAAACTGTTGTCAACAGTGTTATCAACAAACAGCTCTAGTGCTGCAATATCAAGAGTTTTTCTTCCTTCAACCACCATTAAATATGGTTTCAAGTCTCTGTCAAGCCGTTGATAAATTGCCTGGGGGCTAACCCGGGCTTGGTTTGCAAAGTCTTTAATTGGGATATAATCCTTCATGCCTTGTGCTCCATCCTTAAATTGATATAAATCTATATTTTAATATAATTTTACATCATAGTTTAAATAGTTGACAAGCCATTTATCAATATTAATTAAACTGATACTAGTAAATTAAGCAAAATTATGGTATCCTATAGCTTTCTTTAGTAAAGAATCTTTATGAACAGTTTAATAAAATGTATAAATGAAATGGGGAGTCTCTTTGAAACATAAACTTATTGTTCTAATAACAATTTTTTGCTTTTCTTCTATATTTTTAAATGCTTGCCAACAAAGCACACCAAATAGTTCTGACAAAAACTTAGTGGCAGAGAGTGCATCACCAGATAGCGTTACAATACCTAGTAGCAACACTATCACCGAAACGGGCCCTTTAGAAACAGGAAAGGTAGCTGTATCTGACACAATTGATACTAATGGGCTGAATGAATATTGGAAGAGGGATGGCATTCAATTCCCGGCAGATAGTGAAGCAACATTATCTTTATATGTTGGTGCTGAAAAAAACAGCGACGGAAATTTTTCTTTTGACGATGGGCAAGATTGGCTACTTATATTAGAAACAAAATTAGGCAGTTATCAAATTTTCCCACGCCAATATGTACAACTTGGTGGTGTATCCTGCTCTGTGTTTAATGATGAGGAAAATGTATTCCATATACTTGTTACTGTACAACAAACAGCAGGCTACCAAATATTTGATTATATATTTGATGAAAATAGCAATACCTTTGAACAAACAAAAATTTATGATGCCGGTGGGATAAATTTTATATTTGAAGAACATTGGAATGATAAAATATAGATAGGGCACAGTAAATGTTTTGAAAAAGGGGGTATTATAGTATGCCTGATCAAACCACAAAAAACAACTCCACACTGCGCCGGTTTATTGATATATTCCTATCCCCGCAGCTTGAATTCCGTGTCCGCCTGTTCAATGTACTTGCTATGGCGGGTACGGTAGTCCCTTTTTTTATCGGGGCTTCGCGATTAATCACAGGCCAGAATATTCTCGTAACCTTGATAGATTGGGGTTCGGCGGCGTTGGCATTTGGGCTTATGTACTATGCCGCCCGGACGCAGAAATATATGCGCTGCTATTTCATAACAATATTTGTCATATTTTTAGGGCTGTTCCCATATCTTTATTTTATTATGGGCGGGTACAGGGGCGGTGTGATGGCCTTCTTTTTGTTCTCAATCGTTTTCACCGCCTTTATGCTGGAGAAGAAAACTGCATATCTCGCCGTGTCACTGGAACTGTTCGTCTATTCGGTATGTATGGTAGCCTCGTTTATATATCCGGGCCTTGTAACCGGCTTTTCTGATGAATCCGGAGTTTTTATCCACAATTTAGTAACATTTCTGGCTTCCGCTGCTTCACTCGCAATAATCTCCCTCGTGCATTTCCGCTTATACAACGAGCAGCAACGCAAACTGGACGATCAAAATGCCTTGCTCGCACAATCCAATAAAATGAAAACAGAATTCCTTTCCAATGCATCACACGAGATGCGGACACCATTGACAGTCATTTCCGTCAATGTACAAACTGTAATGGATATATTAGATGACATGGGTAACTCGGTAAATGATCCGGAAACAAACGAACTGCTGCAAACCGCCCAGAACGAAATCATGCGCCTATCCCGGATGGTGGGCGGTATGCTGACGCTGGCCTCCATGAGTGAGAACACCGAGCGGCGGGAGCTTAACCTGTCCTGGCTTTTAGAAAATGGTGTGGAAACGCTGCGCCTGAACCTTAGCAGGCGTGGCAACGTAATCGAAACGGATATTGAAAGGGCCCTAACCGTATTTGGCAACGCAGACCTGCTCACGCAGGCCTTGACAAATATCCTACAAAACGCTGGGGCGAATACTGAAAATGGCACCATTAGGGTTAGCGCTAAAAGGGGCCGTGGCGAAATAACCATAACAATCCGGGATACCGGCTCAGGCATACCGCCAGAGATTCTGCCACACGTGTTTGAGCGCGGTGTATCTACAGGCGGCACTGGGTTCGGGCTCTATTTATGCAAGACAGTCATCGAATCTCACGGCGGAAATGTGTGGATAGAGAGCGGCCCGGGCGAAGGTACGGCGGTGTATTATACCTTGCCCGCCTATGAGGGGCAGTTTGGAGGCGAAAAGGGTTGAAGGGTTTAATTCTGCTGGTTGAGGACAATGAACAGATTCTTCGTGGCAACAGCCGTATGCTCCGTCGGCGTGGCTACGAAACAATGGCCGCCATGACGCTTGCAGAAGCACGGGGGTGTATGGCTGAAAAAACACCCACAGCCATTGTACTGGACATCATGCTGCCGGACGGGAGCGGTTTGGATTTCATGCGGGAGCTCCGGAAGACGTCAGCTATCCCCATACTGCTTCTGACAGGGCTGACTACAACGGAGGATATTGTGCGTGGCCTTGACGACGGCGGCGACGACTATCTGACAAAGCCCTATGATTTCTCGGTGCTGATTGCGCATATTGAGGCGCTTCTACGCAGGGCCGCCCATATTCCGGATACACTTGTTAAAGGCGCCCTGACGCTGGACATCCGCGCGAACCGCGCAATACTTGGCGGCGTGGATATGCTCCTGACACAAAAAGAGTTTGCTGTGCTGCTTCTGATGCTGGAAAACGAAGGGCAGGTACTCTCCACGGATTATATTTATGAAAAGGTTTGGAAACAGGCCCCAGACAATGGCACAGGCAGTGCAGTAAAAAATGTCATCTCGCGCATTCGAAAGAAGCTAAGCGGAAAATTTACCATCGAGAATGACCGTGTGGTAGACGGGTACATTATCACCCAGATACCCGTTTAACTTTAATTTGAAAGAAATTTTGGCCATCGTGAAATAATTTTGGTTAAAATTCTGCGGCCGTTCCCCAAACCACCACCATATAAAATTATACTAAGGCTGTAAACCCGTAAGCACCAGCAGGCGCTAACTGAGAGTTTACAGCCTTATTTTTCGTTAGGGGGGATTGATATTAAAAAGTTTACTTTAATGATATTGGCATTATGCCCGGCGGCTATAATTATAGGCTGCCCAAAAGGTTCTGGCGAAGGCTTCTGTTTAGCGCCGTAAAAAGAAAGGTGAGTGCAATGGCTTTTCTTATTTTAGTTATTGTTGTTGTAGTGGGTTTAGGTAAGCTCCTCCCGTCGATTCTGATGTTATACGTCACTAATAGAAGGGTGGAAGCTGCCCCTGTTGAGGCCATGCAAGCCATCCCGGATGACCCCGGGTTAACGGAAGAAGAAATCACCAAAAAACTTCGCTTTCTGAAAAAAGTAGGGTTGATCAACAAGATTTCCGCGCCAGTATTCATCATCGGTACATTTGCCTACTTTACAATGTATATTGGGGAATCTATGCTTTTAGGCGAGTTTTTCCTCAAATTTTTGTTGCCTGTGGGGGCTGCGTTTGTGCTAATGCTTGTGGTTGGGGTACGGACGGGTAGGCAGATGATGGAACTGAAAAGCCTCATGGCCGCTTCAGTTACGCTACCGGTCCTCCGTGAAATATTTGAAGTGAAAGCCTACCATCCGCACGGCAATATCGGGGCGGATATTATACGTCCCGCAGGGCTGATTCACAGCTGGGAGAGTATTTCGGGTAGCGATTACTTTGAGGGAAGCTATAAGGGGCTCAATGTCCTCTACTCCGATTTGTATTTATCCCATCAAGAAACGAGTACCGATAGCAACGGCAAAGCAACTACAACTACCGTGACGGATTTTCTTGGGCAATGGCTGGTCTGCGACTTTGGAAAGGAACTTGCCAGCACAGTCCGCCTGGTCGAGAAAAGAGGCGGCACCACGTTCGGGCTCAGCAAGTCTGACATCGAAACAGAGAACGTGGATTTCAACAAAAAATTTCGGATTATAGCTGAGGATGGGCATACGGCGTTCTACCTGTTGACCCCACACTTTATGGAACGCTTGGTAGAGGCGGATTCAAGGGCAAATTCGCCGTCGCTCTTCTGCTTCCAAGGCGGGAAGGTACATATCGCGCTGTACAGCGGGCGCGATTCCTTCGAGCTAGGAAAAATAAACCCTAATAATATGGAGGCTGTGCGGCAGAAATTCCGGAACGACATCAAATATATGACAGATATAATGGATACACTGTTACTCAACGACAAGCTGTTTCAGGATACAGCCAGCGGGCGTACTTGATTACACTCAATCGAATTTTTTTGAACAAAATAAAGATTTATAAAAAATACGAATGGAGTGCAGTGATATACTCCCCACCACCTAAGAGGTGGGGGCTTCTTGTTCGAGGTGGCTAACGCCACCAGCATAAGCAAGCTAACCCCGTGTGTCCCACGGTTTTCCGAATGACGTAACATTCGTACCTTG
>JAITVM010000134.1 GCA_031285815.1 Clostridiales bacterium
CTGCTTTGCCCATTATTGGGCGCTTACCCATATCCCTATCGCCGCCACAGCCTGCAACTGTTATAACCCGCCCTTCTGTAAAGCCGGCAGCAGATTTTAAGACATTAATTAAACCATCCGGGGTATGCGAATAATCTACTATAACCCTTACCCCCAAATCATTTTCAACCGCTTGCATCCGGCCCGGTATGCCAGGCATTTGAAGGAAGGCGTTTTCTATTTGCCCAATGCCCAAGCCTAATTCTAAACAGGCAATAATAGCTGCCAAGGAATTATAAACCGAAAATGTGCCCGGTATAGGGATATAAAAATGCCCAATAACCTTGCCTTTGGCCCTAATGCTATACGATACGCCGTTAGAAGAGTAGCTAATATTTTCAGCCCTGTAATCACAATCATTATTAACGCCATAGGTAATTACCCTATTCTTGCAGTAATTAATAACCCTACCGCTATACCCGTCATCAATATTTATAATTGCCAAACGTGAAATATCAAATAATTTCAATTTTGCATTTAAATAATTTTCAAAGCTCCCATGAAAATCTAAATGGTCTTGGGTCAAATTTGTAAATACCGCCAATTCGAACTTTAAATTATCTAATTTACAAAGCTCCAATGCATGGGACGTAGCTTCCATTACTACATATGACGCATTGTTTTTATACATTTCAGAAAAAATATGGTGTAACTCAATAGGGTCTGGAGTGGTAGATGTGGCATATTTTATATCTAAGGCTTTATTTCCTATTAGGTTCCCCAGCGTCCCGACCGAACCAGTGCCTTTATTATTAAAAAACAAAATATTATTAATTAAATGTACTATAGAGGTCTTGCCGTTTGTACCGGTCACCCCTATTAATTTCATATTTTCGTGGGTATTGCCATAAAAATTGGCGGCGGCCACAGACATAGCATAACGGGTGTTATCCACTTTGATAAAATTAAAATTGTACCGGGAGGTATCAAAATCTTTAGAGCAGGCAATTGCCAATGCGCCTTTACCTATTATTTCTGCAATATCCATATGTGTGTCATGCTTAAGCCCTTTTATACAGATAAATAGGCTGTTTTTTATGCCACCAGATTTGGTATTTATCTGGATTGATTCGATTTCAGTATCCGCGCTGCCCTCTAAAACATAATCAAGATTTTTAATTAGGCCCCTTAATTTCATTTTTCACCTCAAGAAAAATTTTTTATTATATATTTAATATTATAGCCATTAAAGCCTAAATGTTAACATATGTAGAAATTATTAATAATAAAAATGCCCCCTAAAGCAATTTGGGTTTTGTACTTACATAAAACAACCTGCTTTAGTGGGCAAAAAATTATTTCCTTAGGCTTTCTATTACTTCAATAATATAATCTGTAAATGCTTCACCTGTAGCACCTGTAGCCCTGCCTGTTATAACAAGCTTTTTCTCAGTAGAAGTACAAATGTTTAGCGCCTTTTTAAGTAAATCCGCCTCTTCATTATAGCCTATATGCGCCAGCAATAGTTCCGAAGCCCTCATCATACTGCACGGGTCGGCATATTGTGCCCTACCCTCCGATACCATACGCGGGGCTGAGCCGTGGATGGCTTCAAACATAGCGTACTTTTTGCCTATATTAGCGCTACCTGCTGTCCCGACCCCGCCTTGGAACTCTGCGGCTTCATCAGTTAAAATATCGCCATATAAATTAGGGAGCACAAAAACCTGAAAATCGGCCCTACGCTTCTCATCAATCAACTTTGCGGTCATTATATCTATATACCAATCGTCGCATTTGATATCCGGATACCCTTTAGCTATTTCATAAAACCTTTTTAAAAAATAGCCGTCTGTAGTTTTAATTATATTTGCTTTAGTGACAGCAGTAACCCGCCCTTTCCCATTTTTCGCCGCATAATCGAAAGCTGTGCGGATAATCCTGTCTGTACCCTCAGATGTTATTACAGTAAAATCAACCATCAGCCCGTCGCCGATACTAAAACCGTTTGACCCAAGGGCATATGCGCCTTCAGTATTTTCCCTAAAGAAAATCCAGTCAATATTTTTTTCCGGCACATAAACAGGCCTCACATTAGCAAATAAATCAAGGCTTTTACGCATCGCCACATTGGCGGATTCGATATTTGGCCATGGGTCGCCCGAACGTGGCGTAGTTGTGGGGCCTTTCAAAATTACATGGCATTTTTTTAATTCATCCAAGACATCATCCGGGATAGCTTGCATTTTTTCCGCCCTATATTCAATTGTCAAATTATCTATAGTTTTAAATTCTACTTTGCTGCCCTTTAAAAAATATTCAAGCACCCTTTGGGCCTGTGCAGTTATCGCAGGGCCTATGCCGTCCCCGCTACAAACCCCAATAATAATTTTATCAAGTTTAGAATAATCAGTAAACTCATTATCTTGCCTCATTTTTTCTAAACGCGTAAGCTGCCCTTCCATTAATTTTGTGAATTTCTGTATAGCCTGGTCCATAGTGCCCTCCTATTTATCTTTATCATGAATTTCAACCGCCTCAATTGCCACCCTAGATAATTCGTCATTAGAAATGGATAATTCCCGGCCGCTTTCATATTCATTATCTATCCAGCCTTTAACATGTTTTATAACATCGTGGTTTTTATCATAGCTTGCATTTAAATATTTATTAACCCAGTAGGCCACACCCGCAAGCCCGGATGTTTTTGATATAGCTATTTCAAGGGGCCTGTTGAGGATTTTATCTGTATCAAATATATTATAAATCTCTTCATTTTTCAAAATACCGTCAGCATGGATACCCGCACGGGTTACATTAAAGTTTTCCCCAATAAACGGGGTCATTAGCGGGATATCATATTTAATTTCATTTTTATAATAATCAGCGATTTCCGTAATAACTGTTGTATCCATTCCGTCAAAAGTCCCACGCAGCTGGCCGTATTCAATAACCATAGCCTCTAATGGCGTATTCCCTGTGCGTTCGCCGATACCGAGCAAAGAGCAGTTGACCGAAGATGCGCCAAACAGCCAAGCATAAGACGCATTCGATACGGCTTTATAAAAATCGTTATGCCCATGCCATTCTAAAAGGCCGCTTGGTACTTTCGCATAATGGTGGAGGCCGTATATTATTCCCGGGACGCTCCTAGGCAGCACTGCACCCGGGTAAGTAACGCCGTACCCCATCGTATCACAGGCCCGGATTTTTACCGGCATCTTTGCCTCGTCCATAAGCCTCATAAGTTCCCTGGCAAATGGCACAACAAAACCATAAAAATCAGCCCTTGTTATATCTTCAAAATGGCACCTTGGCCTTATGCCGTAATCCAAGCATTTTTTAATTATACCTAAATAGTGGTTAAGCGCCTGGGACCTAGACATATTAAGCTTATGGAAAATGTGGTAATCAGAACAGCTAACAAGTATACCGGTCTCTTTTATGCCAATAGACTTAACAATGTCAAAATCTTTTTCAGTAGCCCTGATCCAACAAGTAACCTCTGGGAATTCATAACCTTTTTCCATACATTTATAAATAGCTTGCTGGTCTTTTTGGGAATATACAAAAAATTCTGATTGCCTGATTATGCCCTTTGGGCCAGATAATTTATGTAATAAGTCAAAAAGATGTGTGATTTGTTCGACAGAATATGGTTCACGTGACTGCTGGCCATCCCTAAAGGTGGTATCAGTAACCCAAATTTCTTTGGGCATTTCTATCGGGACTATCCGGTGGTTAAATGCAACCTTCGGGACATCCGTATAACTGTATAGGTTCCTATATAAGTTAGGCTCTTTAACGTCATCTAATGGAAATATAGACTCTTGCCTCTCTAAAAGATTTGTTTTATCACTAAATTCAATCATTTATCCACACCCTTTCAATAAACTAAATTTCAGCAGCTATAAAATTAATTTTAGGCACCCGTTAATTTTTTATGACAAGCGGATTTGAAAACTAGCATATGTAAAACATAGAGGTACGCTAAAAATGGCGCCTACCCACATAAGCCTTCCATAGTTAACCCTGGTTTGGCTCTAGTAATTGTATAATCAAACACAAATAAAGTCAATACGCCTAAAGTGCATCACCACGTTCGTTTCATAAAGTTACCTGAAATTAGAATATGATTGTGATTTTGCTGCTTTTACAGCTGGATTTCTAATTTTTCTGTCTTAGAAGCAAAATTTTTTAATAAAAATTCTTCAATAAAGTTTTTGGTGATTTTATTTTTCAAAAATATATTATTAAAAAACGTTACAAAATCAAGGGTTTCAATGACTTGTAAATACATGGGCATTTTATGAAACAAATGTGTTTTGCTCAATTAATTTTTGACAAACCAACAATCATATTTATTTAATCAATATAAAATTAAATAGAAACACGACCAATCATGGTATTTAAAATATTTAGCCTGTTGATTTTGACGACCATCCAATATTTTTATTTTGTTTTCAATCGCAAGATTCTGAGGATATTTTTTTCTTTTTCTAATAAGCCAATTTTTCAATTCATATACAGTAATCTTTGACATATAGCGCTTTGTTTCGTTAATCGCAATACCCACTGTGTATATAGATAAAAGCTCATAAAACTTTTCCATAAAAACATATGCTGAAAAATCGCCACATTCCCATAGAGAGTATACACCAGATTTAACTCCATTAGCCCTTAACATACTTGAAAAGCCCATTATGCCGTTATGTACATCAAAATCCCCGTCTCCAGAAAAACAGGCTGTAATTACTATTAATTCAGTATCATCCATAGTTCTGTATTCTAATTCCGAAGGAAGCAAATAGCCACTTTGAAATTCTTCGTAATAATGCTCATTCTCTGCCCCAGCAAAAGCTAACATAATTTCATCAGAGGGCAACGAATACAATGAGAATTTTTTATTATGTCTTTCTATCATCCTACTATGAGTTGATATATGTATTATATTCCTATTACAATTATCCAAAAACAACTTTTTTGTTGCTTCTATCCCTGAA
>JAITVM010000187.1 GCA_031285815.1 Clostridiales bacterium
ATCTGCTTATATGTGCACTGATATGGAAAAAATGACTGCACAGTTAGATGACCCATATATTTTGATTACAGACAAAAAAATCTCTAATATTCAAGATATTTTGCCACTTCTTGAGCAAATAGTACAAACAGGCGCTAGGCTGCTTATTATTGCCGAAGATATTGAAGGCGAAGCGCTTACTACCCTTATCGTCAATAAATTAAGGGGCACTTTCAATTGTGTTGCCGTTAAAGCACCTGGCTTTGGCGACAGAAGGAAAGCTATGCTTGAAGATATCGCTACTTTAACAGGCGGCCAAGTAATTAGTGATGAATTAGGCCTTGATATTAAAGAAGCTACTTTAGAAATGCTTGGCCGTGCCAAAACAGTCAAAGTTGAAAAAGAAAACACTATTATCGTTGACGGTAGCGGCGCAAAAGACCAAATTTCTGCAAGGGTTGCACAAATCAGGGCACAAATAGAAGAAACTACCAGCGATTTTGATAGGGAAAAATTACAAGAACGCCTTGCTAAGCTTTCTGGCGGCGTGGCTGTTATAAAAGTTGGTGCCGCTACAGAATCTGAACTTAAAGAAAAGAAATTGCGTATGGAAGACGCATTAGCTGCAACGCGCGCTGCTGTTGAAGAAGGTATTGTTTGCGGCGGCGGCTCGGCATATATCCATGCTTTAAAAGATGGCAGGGCATTAGTTGATACTTTAGTCGGCGACGAAAAAACCGGTGGCAACATAGTTTTAAAATCCCTTGAGACACCTTTATTCCAAATAGTTGAAAACGCCGGGCTTGAAGGCGCAGTTGTTGTAAACAAAGTTAAAGAGCTTGCTAAAGATATGGGCTTTAACGCACTTACAGAACAATATGTAAACATGGTTGAAGAAGGGATCATTGACCCTACTAAAGTTGCCCGGTCTGCCCTCCAAAACGCAACTTCGGTTGCTTCAACAATGTTAACAACTGAATCAATTGTTGCTGACATAAAAGAGCCAGAACCCCCTATGATGCCACAAGGCGGCGGAATGGGAATGATGTAATACTTTAAACTAAAATTTAGTATATTGGTTTAGATGCTAATTAGAAGTTTATAAATAAATACAACGCCCCGCTACAAAGCATAACCAGCCCATGTAGTGGGGCATTTTCGTATAATTTTATATAGCCATAAAATTTACAGGATAAAGGAGTGGCACCATTGGCTAATTTTGTATTCATGCTTCCCCGGGACGCAATGGCCGAACAAGTTGATAACGCTATACGAAAAAGAAACATGCCCAATGTTTCAATCCGTGTCATCGATACAGATAAGGCGGTATCTGAAGCGCACGACGCAATCGCCCATGGTGCAGACGTTATAATTGCCCGGGGCATTCAGGCCAACTTAATTAAGCACCATACAAATTACACAGTTATTGAAATAGCCACCACCAGCCAAGAAATGGGCTTACTGGCAAAGCGGGCTATTAGTATGTTAAAAAAGCCAAACCCTGTAATCGCCGTTATTGGGCTTGAAAATATGTTTTGCAACACACAGCATTTTGATATCCTCTTTGGTATAACCCTTCGCTGTTATTATACTGACGATATTGAATGCATACCCGGCTTAGTGGCGGAGGCAGTGTCTGAGGGGGCTGATTTGATTATTGGCGGCGACCGGGCCAACAAATATGCGGAAACCTTACACGTGCCACATTTGTTTGTTGACGCGCTTGGTGAAGAAGCGATTAACACTGCCCTAACAACGGCGTCGAGCGTAGGCTGGGCTATTGATTTAGAAAAAAAGCATTTAGCACAGCTGAAAACCCTTTTAGACTACTCGTTCAACGGCATTATAAAAACAGACTCAGAGGGCCGCGTTGAAGCAGTAAACTCAATAGCAGAGGACATGCTCAATATGGATATAGAGAACGCACTCGGGAAACCAATTTCCGAATTAATCGGCCCACTAAGTTCAAGTACGTTAAGCAGTGCGCTTGCTGAAGGGCGGGAATACTTTATCTCTTATATGATTATAAACAACAAGGCTTTCGCCGTGAGCATAGCGCCCATTATGGTCGGTGCAAAAGTGGTTGACGGTTCTATCATATCCTTTAATGAAGTCCAAACGATTGTCGAGCTTGAATCGAAAATACGTAGCGCATTGTATAGCGGCGATTATAAATCAAATTATGATTTTTCTTTGCTGGAAAAACGTTCACCAACGTTAAAACGCGAGCTGGAATTGGCAAGGGTCGCCGCCGCGTCAGATGCTGCTGTACTCATTTCCGGGCCATCCGGCGGGGAAAAAGATTTCCTTCCAAGGTGTATTTGCAGTGAAAGCGCAAAAAAAGATGGGCCGTATATATTTGTAAAATGTGGCGCTTATCAGGGCGAAGCACAAATTAAATATCTTTTTGAGGACGGGGTTGGCGGAAATAACGAAAAAAGGGGCGTTGTTGAATTAGCACGCAACGGTACGCTGGCCCTTGATGGTATAGAGCACTTGTGTAAACAAAGCCAGCATTTTCTTGTTAACCTGCTAAAACAAAAAATATTGCTTAACAGGAATACAGGAAAGCCTATGCCCATTGATTTCAGGTTAATATCAACAACCGAAAAAAAACTCAGTACCTATGTAAACGAGGGTAAGTTTGATGCAGAGCTTTACTACCTTATTAGCCCGATACGTATAGATATCCCCCCCCTTTTTAAACGCGCAGAAGATATTTCCATGTGGGTATCACATTATATCAGGCACTATTGCAACAGGTATTCACGTTATATATCGTTAACCGCAAACGCGATGAATGCTCTTCAAAAATACCGGTGGGAAGGTAATTTGTCGCAGTTAAAGGGGTTTTGCGAAAGTGCCGTTATATTATCGCCTTGGAGGACTGTCAACGAAAAGTTTATCCGGCAGCTGTTAGCCTCGTCATATCCCGTTTTTACTGAAAAGCCAAGCCCCGAAAGCCCACTGGGGTATATGGCCCTTGAAGTGGATGAAATAGAGTCATTATTAAAAAAGCACAACGGCAACAGGACAGCTGTGGCAAAAGATTTGGGTATAAGCACAACAACATTGTGGAGGCGGGTAAAGAAATACAATATTAATACAAAAGGGCTTTAATATTCGGAAATTAGTATGCCTGTTGAAATGTTTGAAACGGAATTGTGAAATGTGAATTTCATAATTCCGTTTTTTGGTTTATATAACAAACTTAAAGCCAATTATTTGTTGCTTATTGTGGTAGATTTATGATTATCTATGCGCTATCATTTATTTGAAATGAAAAAAAGTATCTTTGAACAGATTTTTATGGATAAAGGGTGATAAATTAATGAAGATTGGAGTCATAGGTTTAGGCATAATGGGGAAACCTATGTGTAAGAATTTAATTAAAGCAGGTTATGAATTGATAGTTTGCGATATGGCAGCAGCAAATGTTGAAGAGGTTGCTGCTTTAGGGGCTCAAAGCGCACCGAATGGTAAAGCAGTTGCTGAAAGCTGTGAGCTAATCATAACCATGCTTCCAAACTCGCCACATGTCAAAGAGGTAGTCATGGGTGAAAATGGTGTTCTTAAGGGGGCAAAAAGCGGGGCCATACTTATTGATATGAGCTCTATAGCACCGCTTGCGGCCCAAGAAATCGCTTCAGCATGCGAAATGCAAGGTGTTGAAATGCTTGACTCACCTGTAAGCGGTGGCGAACCTAAGGCTATTGATGGTACATTGTCTATAATGGTTGGCGGCAAAAAAGAAATATTTGACAAGGTAAAGGATACCCTTGCAGCTATGGGCACAAGCGTAGTATATTGCGGCACCATAGGGGCCGGCAACACAACCAAGCTGGCTAACCAAATTATAGTTGCGCTTAACATTGCCGCTGTTTCAGAAGCTTTTATGCTGGCGAAAAAAGCCGGCGTGGACCCAATACTTGTATACGACGCAATTAAAGGCGGGCTTGCAGGCTCCACTGTTATGAATGCAAAAGTGCCTATGATAATGAATGCCAATTTCAAACCTGGCTTTAGGATTGATTTGCATATTAAGGACTTAAACAACGCACTTGATACAGGCCATGGCGTAGGGTCGCCCCTCCCTCTTACAGCTACTGTCATGGAAATGATGCAGGTATTGAAATCTGATGGTTTTTCGCAAGAAGACCACAGCGCCTTGGTTAGATATTATGAAAAGCTGTCTGGGGTTACTATTAATTAGCAATTTATTTACCCAATAAATAAAAAAGCCGGTCTTACTTGGATATAGGCTTATTATACAAGGAGGGGTTGCGATGGCAAAATCACCTGTAGTTACAGACATGAAAGTATATCCGGTAGCAGGGTATGACAGTATGCTGATGTCACTGACTGGTGCCCATGCGCCATGGTTTACAAGAAACCTGGTTATATTAAAAGATAGTTTAGGCAACACTGGTATAGGCGAAGTGCATGGCGGGGCCGACATATGTAAAGCCCTGGAAAGTTACATACCACTTGTTGTAGGGCAAGAAATCGGCAATTATAAAAATATCGTCAAGTCCCTAACCTATGGCGGGTATAAAATCAAAGGAAACGACGGCCAAGGTATCCAATTGCTTTCCCTAAGCAACCTCAAGTTTATTGTACACGCAGAAACCGCTGTAGAATGTGCGCTTTTGGATTTGCTGGGCAAATTTTTAGAACTTCCTGTTTGTTCGTTACTTGGAGACGGAAAACAGCGTGACGAGATTGTAACGCTGGGCTACCTGTTCTATGTCTCTGATAAGGGGCGTACAGATTTGCCATATATAGAAGAACAAGGAGGGGACGCTTGGCAGAGGCTTAGAAGGAAAGCCGCTATGACTCCGGAAGAACTTGTAGAACAGGCCCACGCAGTCAAGGAACGTTATGGTGTTAAAGATTTTAAACTGAAAGGGGGCGTATTGCGTGGCGAAGACGAAATGGAGGCGGTCAGGGCTATAAAGAAAGCATTTCCAGATGCCCGCGTCAATATAGACCCTAATGGTGCCTGGTCTTTAGATGAAGCCGTGTCAATATGTACAAATATGAAAGATATTTTAACATATGTAGAAGACCCCTGCAAAGCCGAAAAAGGTTTTTCAGGCCGTGAGGTTTTGTCCGAATTTAAAATGGCAACGGGTATACCTGTTGCAACTAACATGATTGCAACAGACTGGCGCCAGCTTCATCATTCCATAGTTTCCAAAGCGGTTGATATAGTACTGGCCGACCCCCATTTTTGGACTATGAACGGTTCAGTCAGATGCGGGCAGGTGCTTAATGATTGGGGTATGACTTGGGGGTGCCACTCAAATAACCATTTCGACATTTCCCTTGCTATATTTGCCCATACCGCAGCCGCATGCCCCGGAAATATTACGGCCATGGACACCCACTGGATATGGCAGGACGGCCAGGACCTGTGCCGGGACACTTTGAAAATTAAAAATGGTGTAATAAAAATTCCAGACAGGCCAGGGCTTGGGATAGATATTGATATGGAAAGGGTCCTGTCTGCAAATGCACTGTATAACAAACTAAGCTACCATGACAGGAATGATGAAATCGGGATGCAATATTTAATTCCAGGCTGGCAGTTCGACCCAAACAGCCCTTGCTTGATAAGATGATAAGAATATTATATTGGAATTCAATAATATTAAAGCTATTTAATTCTAATTTTGAGGTGATTTATATGAAAAAATTTATTGCTTTAATACTTGGTTTAACACTAGTTACGTCCAGCTTCACAGCATGTGCAAGCGGAAATAGCGCCAGTAGCCCTACTGAAGCCGGAGAGGGCCAAGCCGCTGTTACTGATAACGGCAGCGAGGTAGTTTTTACATTCGCAGGGCCAAATAATATCACTCAATGGGACCCGCAAAATGAGAACAAGACCAACGCATATATGCTTTCTAAATTGTACTATAATACACTTGTGAACCCTTATGGCGAAGGCGGCGCTATTGGCCCTGAGCTGGCTACAGAATGGGAAGTTTCTGAAGACGGGAAATCCTGGACGTTTAAACTGCGTGAAGGGGTTAAATTCCATAATGGCGAAGTGTTCGACTCATCATCTGTAGAAGCAACACTTATGCGCCTACATGACAATGACACTTTGGTGCAAGCCGCATTCTGGCCACTGCTCGAAGGTGTCGATGCCGTTGACGAATATACAGTAACAATTAAATTAACAGAGCCTTGGGGCGCCCTTTTGTCCCAATTAGTTGATACACCTATGCTTCCACCTAAAATGTTAGCCGAAAAAGGCGACGCAATGTTTGAATTTAACGATACAAATAAAATCGTTGGGACCGGCCCTTGGGTTTGTGATAAATGGACCCCTGGCCAGGATGCTGAATTTGTAAGAAATGAAGAATATTGGGGCTGGGGCGATGACAAGTCCAATGTTGACAGGATCATCTACAAACCGATCATTGAAGATACGACCCGTGTTTCAGGTATTCAAACCGGCGACCTTGACATGATAGACGCAGTTCCGGTTGAACAAGCCGACATGCTTGAAACTGTTGATGGTATTAAAGTCGAGAAAATCCTTGGCTCCGCTATAGTCCATCTTGGTTTTAGGACAGCGGACAACAGGATATTCGGCGACATAAATGCCCGCCAAGCTGTTAACCATGCTATCAACCGCGAGTTAATCGTAAGCTCTATTGCAGGCGGCGGAAAAGCAAGCTCATGGCCTTGCCCTGAAGGGGTATTGGGTTTTGACCCTACATCGCCCGTTCCAGAGTATAGTGTTGAGTTAGCAAAAGAGCTTTTAGGCAAAACAAGCTATAACGGCGAACCTATTTCGTTTATTGCTCCGACAGGGGTTTTCGCACGTAACAAAGAAGTTGCACAGGCACTGCTGGCAATGTTAACTGAAGCTGGGTTTAACGTTAACCTTGAAATTATGGAAAATGCCGCATTTCAGGACCGCAGGGCATCTGGCGATTATGACCTTTACCTTCAGCGTTACCCTTATCCAAGCGGCGACCCGGACAGTGTAGTAACACAGCGCTGGTTAAATGACGCCCATAAATCAGGCTATGTCAATGAAGAGCTAAACGCCAAAATACTTGAGGCTAAAAGTGAATCTGACCCTGCTAAACGCGAACAGCTCTTAAAAGAAATGTTTGCAATAGAGTGGGCAGAGATGGCCCCACATATGTCGCTTTATCAGCAAGTAACTACAGTTGCTTATGGTAGCGATATAACAGGGCTGAGGTTGCGGATAGATAATGTTTTTGACTATTCAAGAGTGTCTAAGGGCGCATAATTTAATAATGTTCCGGGCTGAAAACTTACAGGGCGGGCCAGCCCGCCCTAAGTTATCACAAAGCCGCTCAAATACCCATGTAAGGGAGGTTTGACAGAGTGCAATTGTTGAAATATATATTAAAAAGGCTGGGTTATACCATAGTCGTGCTGTTTGGTGTATCCGTCCTTACTTTTTCCTTGTTGCAACTGACACCTGGGTCACCTGCCCAGCTTATGCTTTCTGACGGCGCTACTGAAGAACAGATACGTGCCAAGGAAATAGAAATGGGGCTTGACAAGCCTTTAATAACTCAATATGTAAATTATATATCAGGCGTTGTGAGGGGGGATTTAGGCGAATCATTTTTCTACAATATGCCCAATTCAACACTTATAATGCAGAGGCTCCCGGCTACGGGGTATTTAACCGTTGTCGCAATGATTATAGCCCTCGTGATTAGCATACCGCTCGGGGTAATAGCCGGTGTCAAACGTGGGACCGTTGTGGATTTAATCGCAATGGTGTTTGCTTTGTTGGGGCAATCAATATCAGGTGTAGTTTTAGGCCTTGTCTTTATCTTAATATTCGCGGTTAATTTAGGCTTGCTTCCAGCCATGGGTTATGGCGGGCTGGCGTTCGTTATAATGCCGGCTACATCACTGGCTATGCAAATGGCGGCGCTGCTCACGAGGATGCTACGTTCCGGAATGGTTGACGTTTTGCAAGAGGATTATATAACCTCTACATATGCTAAGGGTATAAGCCGCGAAACAATCATTATGAAATATGCCCTAAGAAACGCAATATTGCCGGTCATCACCGTTATAGGCCTTC
>JAITVM010000208.1 GCA_031285815.1 Clostridiales bacterium
TAAGGAAAACTTCAACAAGCCCAGGGTCAAAATCTATGCCGCAGGCGCTTCTAATAATTTCAACTGCTTCGCTATGTGTGCAAGCTTTTTTATATGGCCTGTCGTGGGTGAGGGCCTCATAAGTTTCAACAATGGACATTAGCCTGCCCTGAAGGGGGATTGTATCACCTTTTAGCCCTGATGGGTAACCGGTCCCGTCCCAATTTTCATGGTGGCTTATATTTAATTTTTCAACATGGTTTAAAAATGTACTTTCCCCAGAAAGCCCGCCAATATTTTTCGTTATTTCTGCCCCTAAAGTGGTATGCTTTTTCATTTCTTCATACTCTTCGTTAGTCAGTTTATCCGGTTTAAGCAGGATGGTATCTTTAATGGCGATTTTTCCAACATCATGGTATTCGGCGGCAAGGAAAAATGCCTCCTTATCCCATGAAGAAACTTCTTTTTTATAAGGCTTGTGTTCTAATAAAGGGCCAATCATTAACCCAAGGTATGCCTTAAGCCTTTCGATACGCTTACTGGCGGCGCCGTCACGGTATTCTACAAGCTCAGAGATTGTTTTGGAAACAGTTTTTTGTAATTTATAGATATCTTCTGTTTTTTCAATAGGGATATTGTTCAAATATTCTTTATGTACTTCGATATTTTTAAATTCGTGTTCATGGTCGAGAAAAGATACTACCAGTTTGGGGTCAAAATGGGAGCCGCTACCTTCCTTAATTATTTCAACAGCCTTTTCGTGTGTGTAGGCATCTTTATAAGGGCGCTCATTAGTAAGCGCGTCATAGACGTCTACTATAGCCATTAACCTGCCTTCAAGCGGTATTTCGCTGCCCTTCAGGCCCAAAGGGTAGCCGGTGCCGTCCCATTTTTCGTGGTGGCTGCCAGCAAAAATTTCGGCATGTTTTAGAAAATCGCTTTGGCTTGTGCTATTTTCTATCTTTTTAATAATATTTGCACCGACAGTAGTATGCTTTTTCATTTCTTCAAATTCTTCTACAGTTAGTTTGCCTGGCTTTAACAAAATATTATCTTTAATTGCTACTTTGCCAACATCATGCAGTTGTGCAGACAAAATAAAAAAATCTAAATCCCAATGGGATATTTCTTCACGGAAATCTTCATATTTAATCAAATCAGATATAAGTATTTTTAAGTAACCCTGGGTCCTTTCGATATGGCCGCCTGTTATATCGTCACGGCATTCAACAAGCTCTGCAACTGTTTTCAAAACGGCGTTTTGCAGCTCGAAGACCGTGTTGGTTTTTTCCCGGACCATCCTCATCAAATTTTCGTTATAATTTTGAAGCTCTTTCCTCTGGGATTCGACGAGAAGATGGACTTCTATGCGTTTTGATAAAAGTGTTGGCGAAAAAGGCTTTGTAATATAATCAATAGCGCCTAATGTAAAAGCTTCCAGTTCGTTTTCCGGGTCATGAATGGAGGTCAGGAAAATAACAGGGATATTCGCGGTATCTTTTTTGTTTTTGAGTAGCCTAATAACTTCATATCCGTTCATTACGGGCATATCAATGTCTAAAAGAATGAGGTCAGGCCTAGTTTTTTCAAGGACCTTAAACAGCTTTTCGCCTGAAGGGACTGTATAAATATCATAATTGTCAGTCAATGCGTTCTTAGCCGTTGTTAAATTTATGATATTATCGTCCACAGTAATTATTTTTTTCCTATTAACATTCATGAAAGCCACCCTATTTATAACATAAGTTAAAATGTATTTTGAAGCTAACAAAATTTTTACTATGTAGTGATTTGAATTTTGTTACCATATGTACTAAACTATTTATCGGCATGGTTTAAGGATTGATATATACTTTTATTTAAAAATACGGCCAAATTTGTAGGCATTAAAAAAAGGCGGCGCTACTATACGGCCAGGGCCTAGAAAGAATTTCTGGGGGCCAAGGCGTTTAATATTTTAGCGCAGCCTTTTTAAAAAAATTTGTGGATACAATTTATTTCAAATATTGGACAGCAGTGCGTTCAACTTCTAGGGCTTTTGTATAGCGGGACATAAAGGAAATAAAACCTTTTTTATCTTCGCCATTAGGTTCTACACGGGTACCATTGGCATGCTGGAATACTTTTTCTAAAAGGAAAGACTCCAGTGTTTCATTTTCTTGCCTATCGTTTAGAAATGCTGCCAGTAGGGCTATGCCCCAAGCCCCGCCTTCCCCGGCGGATTCCATTACTGCAATAGGGGCGTCTAATGCGGCTGACATAAGCCTCTGCCCAACTAATTTAGTTTTAAACAAGCCACCGTGGCCAAGCAATGTATCAAGCCGGACATTTTCTTTTTCTGTTAAAATATCCATACCGAGTTTTAATGTGCCGATTGCAGAGAATAGCAATGAGCGCATAAAATTAGCTAATGTGAAATTGCTATCCGGTAAACGGGCAAATAATGGCCTGCCTTCCTCAAGGCCGGTTATCGGCTCGCCAGAATAATAATTGTAAGAGGTTAGCCCGCCGCAATCAGGGTCACCTTCCAGTGCTTTATTATATAAAGCTTCATATAGCGCTGATTTTTCAATATCTAGCCCAAATAGTTTTGCAGATTCGTTAAAAATCCTTACCCATGCATCCAAATCAGATGTACAGTTATTGCAATGTACCATTGCAACAGGCTTGCCTGTTGGCGTTGTGACCATATCAATTTCTGTATATACACGTGACAGTTTTTTTTCTAATACAACCATAGCAAATATAGATGTACCGGCCGAAATATTCCCGGTACGTTTAGCTACGCTGTTTGTTGCAACCATGCCTGTACCGGCGTCGCCTTCTGGCGGGCAGAGGGGTATGCCTGGTTCAAGCTGGCCAGATGGGTCTAAAAGCAAAGCGCCTTCTCTTGTAAGTTCCCCTGCTTTTTCGCCAGCGTTTAAAACGCGGGGCAGTATGCCTTCTAATTTATATTTTAAATTTTTGCCATCTAAAATTGAGTCAAATTCTTGTACCATATGGCTATCATAATTATTTGTTTCGCTATCGATAGGGAATATCCCAGAGGCATCACCTATGCCGATAACTTTTTGGCCGGTCAGCTTCCAATGTACATAGCCTGCTAAGGTTGTTAAAAATGAAATTTCTGATATATGGGCTTCGTTATTTAAAATAGCCTGGTACAAATGCGCTATACTCCAGCGCTGTGGTATATTAAAATTAAACCGGCTTGTTAATTCAGAGGCGGCCTGCCCGGTTATTGTATTGCGCCATGTCCGGAAAGGGGCAAGTTGGCTGCCGTTATCATCAAATACTAAATAACCATGCATCATTGCCGATATACCAATGCTACTTATTTTTGTTAGCTTAGCCCCATATAATTTGTATGCCTCTTCGGATAGCTGCCTAAAACTAGATTGGAGCCCGTGCCACACATCTTCGAGGCCGTATGTCCATATCCCGTTTTCTAGTTTGTTCTCCCAATCAAAACTCCCGGATGCAACCGGGGCATATTGGCTATCGATAAGTACCGCCTTGATCCGGGTTGAGCCAAGTTCTATGCCCAGGTAAACATTTCTCTCATTAATTGATTCAGCAATTTTGGCATTGGGGCCTTTAACTGCTTTGCTTAGGTTGCTTTGATTATCCATATTATGCCTCCTATATAAAATAAAACTATGTTTTTGAAGCCAGTATCAAAGTGGCTTTTTTAGTTATTATATCACCGGCCAGTATGTTGTTCAATATAGCAAATCTGTTTGCCATGGGGTTTTGGCTACGCTAATGTTGTACGTGGTATTTGCCAATGGTATAATAATTTATAGCGGATAAAAAAAGTGCATGTGGATGCAAATAAACTAAGGGGAAGGGGTGAAAAATCGCAATGGATAATCAAAATATTCCTAGCGGAATAATACGGTGCACTTGGGGTAATTCCGGGGGCAATTTAATGAGGTCTTATCATGACCGCCAATGGGGGAAGCCTTGTTTTGAGGAACAGGTGCTTTTTGAGATGCTGATACTTGAAGGGGCCCAAGCGGGTTTGTCATGGTCAACAATCCTTAATAAGCGGGAAAATTACCGGGTGGCTTTTGATGATTGGGATATTGTCAAAATTGCAGGGTACGGTGAAGATAAAATATCTGAACTGCTTCAAAATAGCGGGATAATACGCAATAAGCTAAAAATTGCAGGGGCGGTTACGAATGCCCAAGCAGTAATAAAACATGGGCCGCTATGTGATTTGATTTGGGCGTACGTTGATGGCAAGCCTATAATTAACCATTGGCAGACACAGGAAGAAATGCCGGCGTCAACCCTACTGTCTGATAAAATTAGTAAAGATATGAAGAAACTAGGCTTCAAATTTATTGGAAGTACAATTATTTATAGCTACTTGCAGGCTATTGGGGCTGTAAACGACCATATAGAAACATGTGCGTTTAAATATAATTAACTAAAAGTGGAGGGGTATGGTATGTCGGTTTTCATATGTTACACAAAATGCTCTACTTGTAAAAAAGCTAAAGAGTATTTAGATGAAACTGGGGCTTTATATATAGAACGTGATATTAAAACAGATAACCCGTCTTATGAAGAGCTAAAAACATGGCTGCAGGTTTCAGGCCTGCCGGTTAAAAAGTTTTTTAACACAAGCGGTTTGTCATACAAATCTTTGGGGGTGAAAGGGCGCCTCCCGAATATGGATGAAGATGAGTGCCTGAAACTACTCTCAACTGATGGGATGCTTGTTAAGCGCCCCTTGCTTGTAAATATAGAGGAAAATTATGTGCTTGTGGGTTTTAAGAAAGAAGAGTGGGGGGAATTGTTAGGGTGAATAGGGCTTTTTATTGGATGCAAAACCTGATAGGCATACTACATTGGAAGGGTATGCTTATCGGGTTGTCATAAGTTAATTGGTATTGGAATTGAGTGAGTGAATAAAATGCGGAAAAACTGTTGACAAATATGTTTTCATGTTATAGAATAAATAACGTTCGCTGGTTTAACCTGGATGGACGTGGTATATAAGCTATATGTGTGGTTTAAAATTTATTTATATATAAAATTTAATATGGAGAGGTGTCCGAGCGGTTTAAGGAGCTAGTCTTGAAAACTAGTGATTCCGAAAGGAACCGTGGGTTCGAATCCCACCCTCTCCGTAAATTGTGATTATACTTGGTCACTTATGGAGAATTACCCAAGTGGCTTAAGGGGCTCGATTGGAAATCGTGTAGGTCATGATGAGTGGCGCGAGGGTTCAAATCCCTCATTCTCCGCCAATTATATTTATTTGAACATTGAAAACTAAATAGGCAAAGAAAGAAACCAACCTAAAGAAATTCTTTTGAAACAAAGAAAAAGCCAGTATAGGAAGCAACATCATACTAGGCAAGAAAAACAAAGAATTAGATTAAAAATTTAATTTGAGAGTTTGATCTTGGCTCAGGATGAACGCTGGCGGCGTGCTTAACACATGCAAGTCGAGCGTAGTTTAACTAGGTGCTTGCACCTAGTTAAACTAAGCGGCGGA
>JAITVM010000093.1 GCA_031285815.1 Clostridiales bacterium
AAAGTATTAATAGGGGAAACAGAAATGCCGAAAAAATCTTTTAAATCTGAAATGGATGCGCGCCTATTTTCCACAAGGTAAGATAAAATGTTTGCATACAAGCCGCCTTTATCAATCATCAGATCGATTTCACCCTGCATGGCTTCATTAGGGGATACATATTTAATATAGATAACATAATTCTTAACTTTAGAAATCTCTGTTTTCTCAATTGATTTATTTTTTAGCAATAAATTTAATGCGGCTGTAACCGCCCCAAATTCCTGCTCTAAATCTGATAGCGTGGCCAGGTTGTTATTATTTTTAATATATTCAAAAATACTATAGGCTTTTGTCTTTGTGCCTAAATTAGGTGCCCCTATTGTAGAAATTATATACTCCGACTTCATTCCAATACCAGCTGGCATAATACATCTAAGGCACTCCGCAAATGTGCAGTAATACTTTTCCTTCATCCACCTGGCAAGCTCAATCATGTGCCCACTAAAAATAGGTTTTTTGTCCAGTACCGAATAGATAAACTTTAATTTGCTTTCATCAAAACCTAATTCCCCAGTAAACCCAACAACAAACGCCTGGGCCCTCCTCCCATTCCCAAAAGGCACAGACACCCTCGAACCAATTGCAACATCGTTCTCCAAATTATCAGGGACCCCATAAAAAAACAATTTATCTAATTCTTTACTCACCCTGTCAATAATTACTTCGGCGTATCTTTTCATCAAAGCACCTTCATCCTATATAAGCAGGTTATAGCAAAACCGCGCAGAAAACGCGGTTTTGCTATAACCTCAGTAAAGTTTTAACTATGGGTGGCTACTCAGCTTCTTCTAAAGGCCCCATCTCTTCATATAGGTTATTCCCTTGGTAGGCATCTATCTTGATATGCCCTTCGAACATTTCTTTTACCGCAAGCGAAACTGCTTTATCAATATTCCCAACCGAAAGCGGCTCGTCGCCGTCTATTAAAAGCCTGGCCCTCTTTGCTGCTGCTATAACTATTGTATAACGGCTGGCCACATTAGGCTCAATTTGCCCACTATTAGTTAGTTCTTCAATTAGATCTGAATATGACGGTTTAAGCATCAAAATTCCCCTTTTATTTATACGTGTTCAGATAAGTTATCAATTAAAACTTTATTCCTGCAAGGTTTTAAAAATTCTGATTTTACAATACAATTTATCCTATCCACAGCAAGCCCAACTTCATCATTAAGTACTAAATAATCATATTTATCAATTAGCCTAATCTCGTCCCTTGCACGCCTTAGCCTATCCTTTATAGTCTCCCTTGATTCTGTGTTTCTGGTCGTTAGCCTATTAGCAAGCTCTTCAAAAGTTGGCGGTATTAAAAAAACCAATACCGCTTCGCTGAATTTCTCTTTAACTTGAAGCGCGCCATTTACTTCAATCTCCAATATAACTGCTTTCCCCAATTCAATTTGCTCTTCAACATAAGCCCTTGGCGTCCCATATAAATTATTACAAAAAACAGCGTGTTCTAAAAGCTCGTTTTGGTCCCTTTTAGATTTAAATTCACTTTCGGTGCAAAAGAAATAGTCTACGCCGTTAACCTCGCCCGGACGTTTCTTTCTTGTTGTCAAAGAAATAGACAACGCGTATTCAATATCTGCATCTTTAAGATTGTTAACAACCGTCCCTTTTCCAGATCCCGAAGGGCCAGATATTATTATTAACATGCCTGTGCTACGCATTTTTTACCTCTCCTTCACTTATAGCATCCCCATTTTATGCTATCAAAACCGGGCCAAAACCGCTTTCGCAATTTCATATATAGTATAGGGCTGCTTAACCATCCAAGTCCAAAACATCAACTGTGTTTTTACCGTTTATGCGTGACGCAATTGTCTCCGGCTGTATACTCGAAAGTATAACATGCCCGCTATCTACTACTATAACCGACCGCGTACGCCTCCCAAACGTCGCGTCAACCAAAAACTTCTCATCCCTTTTTTCAGTTATTATCCTTTTTATAGGCGCCGACTCAGGGCTAACAATAGAGATAACCCTATTCGCCTGCACTTGGCTGCCAAACCCTATATTAATAAATTTTAAATCCATTTATATTATCCCCTCAAAAACACAAATACATAAGGGCCCCTAATTATAAAATGCCTCATTCTATATTCTGTGCTTGTTCCCGTATCTTTTCAATTTCCGATTTTAAATCAATAACTATTTTCGTGATAAATATATCATTTGATTTAGAGCCTATAGTGTTTACTTCCCTATTTAACTCCTGTATCAAAAAATCAAGCTTACGGCCTATTATACCGCCATTTTGTAAAATCTCACTAAGCTGGCTTACATGGCTAAAAAGCCGTGTAGCCTCCTCATCAACACAAATTTTATCCGAAAATATAGTTACTTCAGTCAAAATCCTATTTTCATCAAAAACAGGGTTGTCCAATACCTCTTTTATCTTTTGGCCTAGCCTTTCCCTGTATTCTAAAATTACATCCGGGTACCTTTCCTTAATTTGTGTAACTAATGAATGTATCAGGTTGGATTTTGATAAAATATCTTCCTTGAGCGCACCGCCTTCGGCTTCCCGCATCTCTAGGGACTGTAGGACTGCCATATCAAGCGCAGCATTAAGCGCCTCCCATATTTCATCCAGCCGGCTTTCATCAAAAGAAGTATTGTCTATTGTCAAGATGCCGTCAAAATCCAAAAGGTATTCGAGTAGCGGCCCTTTTTCGCAGTTGTACCTATCGGCAATTATATTGATTTGCTCAACATACGTATCTGCCAATGCTTCATTAAATACAATTTTAATATCTTTTTTAGAATAGGACTGGAAACTTATAAACACATCTATTTTACCACGTGAAATACTTTTTGAAATCAGCTTCCTTATCCTATCTTCAAAACAATTCAAAATCTTAGGCATTTTTAGTGATAAATCACTATACCTATGATTTACAGACTTAATCTCTACAACAAATTTCCTATCAAACAAAAAAGCTTCGCCACGGCCATAGCCTGTCATCGATCTAATCATAAAGCCACCTTTTTCCCACTTCACATTGATTAGATATTATATAATATATATTTGTAATAAGTCAATAAATCGAGAGGCTTTATAAAAATAATTTTTGGTGATATACTGGTTAAAAAAATATATGAGGAGGCTGAAAAAATGGCTTTTGACGGAATCGCCATTTCTTGTGTTAAAGAAGAGCTGATAAATAAATTAGCAAATGGCAAACTAGATAAAATCTACCAACCGGAACCCGATGAAATTATTTTGGGTGTACGCGCAGGCGGGGCAAATTATAGGCTACTCTTAACCTGTAACCCATCGTTCCCTAGGGCCCACCTTACAAATATAAATAAAAACAACCCCCAAACAGCCCCTATTTTTTGTATGGTGCTACGTAAGCATTTATTAAATGGCAAGGTTACAGCCATAACCCAGCCAAATTTTGATAGGGTTTTAAATATAGCTATAGAATCCTTTAACGAGATGGGCGACCTTACAGAAAAGCAGCTAATTATTGAGGTTATGGGCAAGCATTCAAATATTATTTTGGTTGACAGCAATTCTGTTGTAATCGATTCGGCCAAACATGTTTCATATGATAAATCATCTGTGCGGCAAGTGCTGCCCGGCTCAAAGTATTCGCTGCCCCCCACCGGAAATAGGCTGGACCCCCGTGAATATGATTTCACAAAATTTTATGATATAGTATCAAATGCTGAAGGCATGGTTTCAAGCATCTACCAAAATTATTTTGGAATAAGCCCGGTTGTGGCTAAAGAGCTTGTTTATATATCAGAAATTTCTTCAACAGAAAAAAACGCCGGCATTAAACGGCTATACGATAATTTTTATAATTACGTAACAGGCCCAAAATCAGAATTTTTTATCTACTATGATGAAAATAAAAGGGTTGCAGAGTTTTCCTGTTCAGAATTAAAAACTTATTCCGGCTACAGCAAAGCTTCATATGGCTCAATCAGCACCCTGGTAGATTTTTATTATAAAGAAAAAGATTTATTTTTTAGGGTAAACCAAAAATCATTGGATATCAAAAAAATTATTGAGAACAATATTAGCCGCTGCGCCAGAAAAGCAAAGCTCTATACAAAAACCTTAGCCGATATTGAAGACAGGGCAAGGCTTAAGCTGCATGGCGAACTAATAACGTCAAATATTTATAATATAAAAAAAGGGGCAAGTGAGTTCACATGCCAAAATTTCTACGACGAAAATTTAAGCGATATTACTATAAAGCTTGACCCCACCCTAACCCCTGTTGAAAACGCACAAAAATATTTTAAAAAATATAATAAGGAAAAACGGACATTTGAAGCGCTGCAAAAACAAATAGCTGAAAACCAAGAAGAGCAGCATTACTTAAACACTATATTGGTATCGCTGAATTCATGCTTCGATGAAACTGACATTAAAGAAATCCGTGACGAGCTATATTCTGGCGGCTATGTAAAAAAGAAAAAAAATATTATTTCTAAAAAAGAAAAAAAATCCAAACCGCTCAATTTTTTCTCATCGGATGGGTTTAGTATATTCGTGGGCAAAAATAACCACCAAAACGATTTCTTAACAATGAAATTCGCAAATGGCAACGATATTTGGCTACACACAGAAATCATCCCCGGCTCCCATGTTATTATAAAAACCAATAACCAGCCGGTCCCGGAAGGGACAATATTTGAGGCGGCTTCCCTCGCCGCTTATTATTCGCAGGCAAGCCTAAAGCCAAAAATACCTGTTGTCTATACGCTTAAAAAAAATGTAAAAAAACCATCTGGGGCAAAACCCGGCATGGTCATCTATAACAACTATAAAACAATTATTATTGACTCAGGCATAGAAGTTATAGAAAAAATTAAAAATAACCCAGGGGGGGCATAAATGCGCCTAGCGACACTTACACTTGGCTGTAAAGTTAATAGCTATGACACGGAAGCTATGCAAGAAATATTTCTAAACAATAATTATGAACTGGTAGATTTCGATAGCCCATCTGACGTATATTTAATTAACACCTGTACGGTCACAAATTTAGGTGATAAAAAATCCCGGCAAATGATCAGGCGCGCCAAGAAAAACAACCCCGGCTCTATTGTTATTGTTACCGGGTGCTACGCCCAAGTCTCCCCCGGCGAAATAAGCAAAATTGAGGGCGTAAATTTAATTATTGGGGCCAAGGACAGAAATAGAATATTTGAACTTGTAAATGAATATATAAATAACAATAAAGATAATAAACCATTAATCCACGTATCAGACATATTGCACGAGAAAACTTTTGAGCGCCTAAAAGTAACCGGGCTCAAAAACAGGACAAGGGCCTATTTAAAAATCCAGGAGGGCTGTGATAATTTTTGCTCATATTGCATAATACCTTTCGCAAGGGGCCCAGTCAGGAGCCGCGGCCTTTTAGACATACTTTCTGAAGTTAAAGCCCTCGCCGGCAACGGGTTTAAAGAAATCGTATTAACAGGCATACATGTAGGCTCTTATGGAAAAGATTTGGTTAATGAAAACCTTTTGGGCGTAATAAAACATGTACATGAAATTGACGGGATAGAACGGATACGCTTAAGTTCCCTTGAGCCAGGTATTATAACAGAAAATTTTGTCAATAATATTAAAAATCTAAGCAAGGTTTGTGCCCATGCCCACCTCTCGCTTCAAAGCGGGTGCGACAAAACCCTTAATGCAATGAACCGGAAGTATGATACTGAAGGGTATAAAAAAGCACTTTACCTTTTAAGGTCGAATATAGAAAATGTTGCAGTAACTACCGACATAATTGCCGGGTTCCCCGGTGAAACCGAAGAGGATTTTTGGGGTTCATATAATTTTTGTGAATCTATGGGCTTTAGCAAGATTCATGTGTTCCCTTTTTCACCAAAAAAAGGCACCAAAGCGTATGCAATGGAAGGGCAGGTAGCCCCAGGGGTTAAAAACCTCCGGGCAGGTTTATTTTCTTCACTTGACAAGAAGCTGCAGCTTAACTTCTTAACAAAGAACCTAG
>JAITVM010000142.1 GCA_031285815.1 Clostridiales bacterium
CTGGTTATAATTCCTAGAGCCTTCGATGTGCTTATCCTGCTTGCCCTGATGGATTTTTGCGTTGGCTCTCCCGCCTGCCGTATTTCCAAACCCACCGCCTCCTGCCCCGCCGCCCATTATTTCACCGCCTTTCTGACGGTGAGAGCATAGTTTTCAATCTGAACAATCTCAATTCCTTGCTCTTTGTACCGTGTGAAAACATGATCGGGCGTGTAGCTGTAGTTGACAATGGTATCCGGCTTAAGTATTTTTACCATTTCAGCAAGACCATCTATAAAATAATCACGGTCAATTTTCTTTTGTATACATCCGTTTGTACTTATCGCGACAGTCCCGCCTTGCGCTATACCTTCAAACGCAAAATCATATGTTCGTTCGTCGCCCCAACGAACATTAGGGATAATATTAACACCATTACTTTGAAGCCAGTAACCTATGGCACGATTCCGGTATGTATTCCACATCTGCATAACAAGCGGCAATTCTCGGTAAATGCTGAAATCGGGCGTAATTACACCTGCAAACTTTTTCAACATTTCTAAATATTGCTTAGGGTTATTCCATATCCGTTCAAAACAATAATCGTGGATATAAAAATGTACCCATTGATTGTAATCCGTAACCTTCAGTGCTTTGTCAAACGGGATAGCCCTTTCGGGTTTAAATTCCGTTTTGCTCAATAATGGAAATTCCAAAGCACGGCTGAAATAAGCATCTTTCACAAGGTTTGACTTAAAAACGTCAAGCCTTGGATTTTCATGATAGTTCTTCATTCATACTCATCCTCTCAAAAAATAACTCTTGATTTTTTTTAAAGGATGCGCTATTATGAAATTGTATATAGGCGTCTCATAATAGACGCACCCCGTCAGAGTCTCGCCAAAGACTCAGGCAACCCAAAGTATGCTTTTCGCTGCGCCAACAGCTTCAGCATACTTTTTTATGTCCGACAGAGGGATTTCTCGCTATATTCAGAGTTTTAAGACACGCCCTAATCGCTTTTATAAACATATCCGTTTTCAGACTCTTGGCAGCCACTCATTTTTTCGCTTTCTTTCCATTATACAGCTTTTGCAAAAGAAAAAACAGCCCTCGTTGTGGATGGCTGTTTTTTTGCGAAAGCGCAGCTGCTTTTTTATTGCAGCGCCGCTTCCAGCTTATTCAATTGATCCAGCGGGAACATCCGCAGCAGTTCTTTATATTGATCCTGCGTCAGCCCCTGCGCTTCCACATACATCGTGACTTTTCTGTCAACGTCCGCTTTCTGAAAATCCGCTTTGATTTGTTCGAACTCGTCTAATTGCATGTTATCCACTCCTGATTGTAAATTCATAATGTCCTTTTTATTGTGTGCATATTCTGATAAATCATACCAGAACCGCCTACGCCTGTCCACTGTCTTTTTTAAAAAACTCCAGCAGTCCCATCACAAATAAAAATCCCGCAAACAACTTTCTGAGCAGCTCCGCGTCGATCCGTATCGCGATCATCGACCCCGCAACCGCCCCGGCCAGCCCAAACAAAATAATCGGCAGCAAAAACCCGCCTTCGATGTTTTTTTCCTTTACATGCGTGATCAGCGCGATCACAGCCGTCGGCACAAAATAAATCAGGTTGATATTCTGCGCCTGCTGCTGTGAGACAGAAAAAAAGATGCTGAGCGCGGGAATCAAAACCGTGCCGCCGCCGATGCCCATGCCGCTGATCACGCCGGACAGCAGCCCGATGCCAATCAATAAAACCGCCGTCATCAAAAGATCATCCTTATCGCGGCCACGATCATAAACAGGCCAAATATTTTATGCAGCCACTTCGCCTTGATTTTCTTTAAAAGTTTCGCGCCGATAAATCCCCCGGCAGCGCCGCCCAGCGAGATAAAAAGAATCATCCGCCAATCGCATTCTGCGGAGCGCACATAAACAAACGCGCTCACCACCGACAGCGGCAAGATAATCGCGATGGCCGTGGCGTGTGCTTTGTGCGCTTTCACGTCTAAAAACCGTTCCATAGCCGGCACAATCACCGTGCCGCCGCCCGAGCCAAAAAGCCCGTTTAAAAGCCCTGTGATTACGCCGATCACCCCTGTTTTGAACAAATTTTTCATCAATCCACACCTGCCCCATAGTATTATACCGCTATTATCCCACGAATCCCTTTTCCCATACATCCGTTAAACGCCCAAGCAGCGCTTTCAGCCAAACCGGGTTTGCCGCTTCTTCTCCGTTTAATATTTTTTGCCAGTATGTCCGGTCAAAAAGAATTTGCCCCGCCATTTTATCCAATAGCGCTTCGGTTTCGCTTTGCGCTAAAAGCGTTTCTCTTTTCTCCGCGATCCGCCGGGTCAGCGCCTCCCATGCCGTCGGATGTGCCACGTAATATTTCGGACAATATTTCCCCGTCACATCAAAATGCCGCAGCACCTCTGCCGCACCATGCCGCGCCAAAATATCCGCCGAAAGCGCAATCAGACTCTCCGTTGTTTTTTCCGAAAACTGCCCGCCGGCGTCCGGATGGCAGCACTCGATCCCGATATAATCCCTGTTCGCTTCTCCCGCGTGATAAGCGATCTCGTTCTCCGGCACACACCGCAGAATTTCCCCCGCCAGCCCGACTAAATAATGGCTCGAGGCATACCGCGCCCTTGTTTTCGCCAGATTTTCAAAATAATTCCGATTTGCCGCCGCGCCCGTCCCCGGGTTCGCCACCCAGTGGATCACAACGCCCTTGACCGGTAACATTCCGGTCTGCGGGCGGGAAAAGGGGTTCGGCGTGAGCAAAGCGTCAATTACTGTCAGCTTCATTCAGTCATCGTCCTTTCTTTCACACAAAAAAACCGGCAAAACACTTCGCCGGTTTTTCAATAAACGATCTTTCAATGCAAAATGCAAGTTTAATTGCCAACCCAATTCCACCAATTAAGATTTGGAGAAGTCCGCCTGTTGTATTTCTTACCCCTCTACTCCGCGACATCATCGTCTGCAGAAAGACCCTGCCCAGTAATCACTATATGGCTATCCGAAGTATTTGTAACAAAAAAACGCCAACACTCATCGTCTAAACTTACATCAACAAAAGTTTCTAATGCAAAACCGTTTTCAAATTCGATTTTTAAATCACCCCACCTGCTTACTGTAACTTTTTGAACAATAAAGTCAAAGAGCTCGTTACTGAAATAGTTGTTACAAATTTCATCATAACGATTATTTCCTCTTATGTCCCAACCATCGATTTCATCGGTTGCCCACTTATCCCAATCAAAATCAGGTTCGTTTTCCTTTTTAGAAGATGGGTTGAACATATCATCTTTTGAAAGGATTATTTCATCGCCACACGTCATTCTAAACCGACCGTCAACATGAACGGCAAATCTTGGCAATTTTCTTATGGGGACGAACTTTCTATTATCATCCTGTACATTGTCATCCACATCGACAAGGTCGCCAAGGCCAAAATCCCCCATTGAACCTGCCCGCATTACATATTGAAGTTTTTTACCTTTCAAGCAATTAAGTGCCGTAATAACAGTATTCAATTGTTCCTTGTTCACCTGAATCAACCCTCTCAATGAAATTATTTACCAAACATTTCTTCTGCTTCTTCTCTGATTTCATGATAACCATAACCTTTGCTAGAAACTCTCTTATGAAGTCTGTCTGCCTGGTCTTTTGTAAGTTTTAAATCTTTTACAGCATCTCTAAACTGTTTATGCTCTTATTTCCCACAAAACAGTTCCATCTTCCAGAGAGATTTTCTGTGGTATATTCACTAAGGATATTTCTATTGATCCGTCATATATCACTACAGAATCATCCCTTCCCTTTTCAAGTATTTCAACCTCGTTTACCCCAGCGGCATATTCACCAATGTAGTCCTCGTCACTGGGTTCAGTATCGGTTTCGTACACTCCGGTATGAGATTCACATTTTACTTTTAAAGCATTTGGCCAATATATTATCAAAGTCTTATTATTGTCAAATGCATAATTGAAAATATAAAGCATTTGCATATACTCTTGGTTATTCAAAAAATCCACTCCTTAACAAAATCATTTAAAACCCACCGGCCTTGCGGGGACAATATGAGCATTATCTTTACTATCATAATGGATTGTAGCTCTTGTCGTATCGTAATACTTTTCTGTTTGGCTGTCATAGTATTTACCAATAACTCTGCCGAAATCTACGGATTCTTTATTTTGACCAGTGCTATACCCTTTACCAACCCCTTCTTTCAATAATGTATCAGGATTCTCCTTCAAGATGCTAGGCTTCTTGCCATTTGAAACCTGCTGGTTATAATTCCTAGAGCCTTCGATGTGCTTATCCTGCTTGCCCTGAT
>JAITVM010000154.1 GCA_031285815.1 Clostridiales bacterium
AATAGCCCTTCACAACTAAGCTGTTCATCTGGGCCTATGCTATACTGTTTTTTTTCATTGCTTTCAGTTTTCCCATGCCGGATAAATAAAAATTTTTTTATACCCATACTTAACCCTACCTAATGACAAGCCTATAAACAAAGCTTGCCCTAAAATTTGCCATAGCCACTAAAAACTGTGGGCATAAACCCTACAAGCCTATTATCGGCTTTTCAGCAAAAATCTTCAGCACCCTTTTTCCCCGCCCACTCAAAGCCGGGTATTTGGAAAACCTCAAGTATAGCTTTAAATATAGCTTTAACCTAACGCATGTATATCACCTTTAATAATAACCGGGATATCATTACGCATTTGTATAACCGCATCAGAAAATTCTGACAGCTTGCCGTTCAGCTGGTTTAACATTTCTATATAGCCACAGGTTTTACTATCAAATTCCGGTCCCGGCACCAGCCCGTCAACAGATGCTATTACGGCGGCCTTGCATCTGCCGCACAAATCCGTTATATCCCTGTATGTGCTTATCATGCCGCCTCTTTGTTTTTCCGAAAACAAAACATTCGCAAGCAGGCTTGAGGCATCCTCTAAAAGTACTGTAGCGCCCTTGGGCAAAACTAAACCGGATACAAAATAAAGCTGCTCAACTGTTACAAAAGGCCTACCCTTACGTGCCAGCTTATGGCCCATTACCCTGCCCAGCCCTTCACCGCCAAATGGGGCCATAGTGGATATATAATATATAGTGCCGCCGGAAAGCTTAGAAACGAGTTTTTCTGCATAAGCGCTTTTCCCTGGCCCAGAAGGGCCCAATACCAAAACTGTCATGTTGCCTCCCCGCAGTTATTTCATATCAAAGTATGATTTCACCTTTAAGGTATATTTGGGCACGGCCCCCCACCTTGACACGGGAGCCTAGGTTTTCACAATATAGCATCCCCCCGCGTTTAGAAAGCTGTTTAGCCGTCAATGTATCCTTGCACAATACCCCAGCCCAGTATGGCGTTAAAATGGTATGTGCCGAGCCCGTTACATAATCCTCGCCTATCCCATTGTTAGGGCAAAAAAACCTTGATACAAAATCAACCTCTTCACCCTTCGCCGTTACGATAACCCCGGCATAATCTTGAAATGATGCTATTAAATCCATATTGGGGTTAAGGTTTTGGACAGCTTCTTCATTTTCTAAAACTAGCATTAAAGACTTTGAGGCATATGCTTCATTGACCCGGGCATTAACTGCCCTTTGCATTTCTAGGGTACGGTCAATTTTTACCGGGTCCCCTGCCGGTAAGTTCATTTCATAAACCCCGTCTTTGTTCTCAACTTTTAATATACCAGATTTTGAATGGAATTCTACCCTCTTGGATTTTGTGTCCAAATAATTAAGTATTACATATGCCGAAGCCAATGTAGCGTGCCCACATAAATTAACCTCGCACATGGGGGTAAACCACCTAATATTATAATTATAGCCATTCTTTGTAATAAATGCTGTTGTGGCTAAATTATTTTCAGCAGCTACGCCCTGTAAAACACCATCGTCCAACTGTTTAGGTAATACACACACCCCAGCGGGGTTACCCCGAAATTTTTTACTTGCAAAAGCGTCTACAACAAAATAAAGCATTAATTCCACCCCCAACTATAGCGGCTACTGGTTTGGCATATACTAAGCAAATATATCATATAAACCAGAAAATGCTATAAAATTATTCCCCATCACTACAGAACAAATATTTTTCAACCATCTTAACTGGGCTATAGGACAATTTCATTTTCCTAAGCCCTTCGATACCCATGTCTTCCATAAAATTCACATATTCACATTCGGTAAAATAGCTTTCACAGAATAGCTTGAAAAGCGCAACGGCAGCCCCCCTATACTTAACATCAGATTTGGCTATTTGGATAAGCATTGTCCCATGTTGTTTTTCCGCCATAATAATCCCTACTATCTCACCATTTACTATCAGGCATTTTGAAATAAACCCAAGCTGCCCCCTGTATTTCAAAACTTTAAGGGTCGCAAAAAGTTCTTTTTCCGGGTTTAAGCTACGCTCAAATATAAGCCCTTTTAATTTTTCTATACACCCATTTTCATTAGTGCCGTCAATATCAACAAACTCATACCCATTGTTCTTTACAAAAAAATTGTAATGGTTTTTCTGGCCATGAAGTTTTTTGCCGGAAAGCGTAGCCAGGTTTTCCCTGAGGTATATATAATCAAAGAGGTCCCGCCGGCTAATTACGTCAAATTTATTATCACAAATATTAAATTCCTTTAGCTCCCCCAGCATCCGTTCGGTTATGCTTATAAGCTTAAACTTCCTATTTATCGAAGCCGCATCCTCTTTTAATTTTATTAGGGCAGGCTTAACATCCGCTTTTTTTCCAATAGGGTACATATAGCCATCCATATTCCTAACGCACAAGCAATTATTTACTTCAGCATACTGGGTAGCATACATTTCCTCCCACGCGAATAGCGTGGCAAAATCATATTCCGAACTAACATCTTTGTTTATATCATAATATTTTTGAAAAATATCCTTATCGTCTATTTCAATAGATTTAAAGTTAATCATAGGCTCTCTTCTTTCTAAAATAAGTTGCTAAGGGCTTACTTATATAAACCAGGCTATATAATAAAAAAGGTTTTAGAAATTTATCTAAAACCAGAAATTCAAACTATTTGGAAGTTGTGTCTGTATCAGCTTTAACCGGATAAACATCAGAACGCCTGACAGGGATCCTAACACCTTTATTTGTCCCGAATTCGATAATAAGTTTATCATCATACTTTTCAACAACTTTGCCAAAGAGCCCACCTGAAGTATGTACTTCATCGCCAACCTTAACAGCATCTTGTAAGTCACGTACAGCTTTTTCTTTTTTTCTTTGGCTACGGCTAGAATAAAATAAAACGCCACCTATTACTACAACATAAAAAAGGATCATTGCGATAGGGCTCTGTAATATGCCGCCCTGTGACTGGTTTGCAGCTTCACCTTGTACCGCCGCTGTTTCTGCCGATTGTGTTTGCTGTTGGGCGCTTTCGGAGTTGCCGTCTGGGCTTACAATAAAATCCCCAGGGTTAGCGCCGGTATTTTCAAGAATGATAATATTATCTAAATAATCCATAAACAAAAAACTCTCCCAATAATTATTATACTAAGCGAAGCTTACAACTACATAGCCGCAATAAAAAATAGCTGAAAGCAAACGCCCATTATATCAGGCAAACAATCCAAAGCCTGCCTGCTATAATATTTTACTAGTCAATTATATACAAGTAATTCTAGCTCGTCAAGTATGGCTTAAGGTATAGAAAAATGGGCCGTGGCGAACCACAACCCATACCTAATATTAGTTTTTAACTAAAATCTCGCTATTAGTAACATTAACTGTAATTTCAGACCTCATAGCCTCAGCCATAGCATCACGGATTGCAATAGTATCGCCTAAATAATTTGCCGACAAGAAAGAAGTAAAGCCGTCGCCGCCAGTCGCCATAAAGTCATTTGTAACAACCCTATAAGAAGCAGCATCGTCTAATTCTGTACCATCTGCAAGTTTAACTGAATTTAAAGTTATTACGCCATCAGCAGAAGAATATTCAACTGTTATGCCTGAAAATTGTACGCTGCCGATTTCAGCATTTTCTATGCCATGGGTAAGCACAGCTTTGATTTGCCCGCCTGTCATTTCGAAAATAGACAATACGTTATCAAATGGCATTACCTCATATAAATCGCCCATAGTAATATCGCCGGCTTCCAAACCGCGCCTTAACCCGCCGCCGTTTGTAAAAGCAATTTGGGCATCCGCAGATTTCCTCATTACTTCAGAGGTCCAAATACCTAAAGGCGATAATGTATACCTATCATGTGCAAGGCCTGTATCAGTATTTGCTACAATATCATTTAAAATAGGGGCCACTTTCCTGCCGTATATCTCCATATTTACTTTCATGGAAAGGTTATCGGCAACCTCAGCTTTCCTTAAATATAATTCGTCTAAAGAAGGTGTAGCGGAAACAACATTGTTATTGGCATCAACTTCGAAAGATAATTTCGCTAATGTACGCCCATTATAATAAGCTTGGACCACCGGCACATTGTTATAGTACCCAGATACTGTTTGGTGCGAGTGTGCTGTTATAATACCATCAACACCTTCAACACGCGAAAGGCCGTCCATACCGCTTTCAAAAGTAATAGCTTTTGAATCCTGGTTTTGGCTTGTCCCAACATGCGCTACTATTACAACAATATCACAGCCTGCTTCTTTCATTACAGGGACCATTAATTTTGCTGTCTCAACAGGGTCTTTAAATTCGATGCCCGCTACGATATCAGGTTTAGTTTTATAAGCTGTTTCTGGAGTAGTAAGGCCTAACATGCCAACTGTCACCCCGTCAATTTCCTGAATAACATATGGCTCTACATAATCAACCGGTGCGTTAGTTTCTTTGTCATAAATATTTGCACCGATAAAAGGTGCGCCCATCGTTACTTCCCAGTTATGGAATTTATCCACGCCCCAGTCAAATTCATGGTTGCCTACAGCCGAAGCTGCCACGCCGATATTCCGTATCATTAAAGCTGCCGGCTCGCCATACATTAAGTTACTGGCGGCTGAGCCATTAAAATTGTCGCCGGCCGATACTACGATTGTATTTGGGTTTGCCCTTTTATGTTCTTTTATTGCCTCAACAAATTTTGCCGCGCCCATGTTTTTGTCAGTGTCACTTGTAGACAACAAAGTGCCATGGAAATCGTTAAAACTGATTATATCAATAGTTTTGTTGCCTTCTGCTGCATATGCTGGCATAACTAAAGATACAGCCAAAACTAACGATAAAATAAAACTGA
>JAITVM010000158.1 GCA_031285815.1 Clostridiales bacterium
GAAAACCCCTTTTATCCATAAACTACGTATTTGACAAGATAATAACTATATGCTACAGTATTTACATCAAAAAATAAATTTTGGGTGGAGTGTCTTAATGTCGGTAAGTCGATAAGGTAAACGGTTTGGAATGTACCACAAAAAGTAAGGAAATCCTTGCTTTTGTTTGTGTACCCAAAACTGCCTATCGAAGTTAGCCGATGTTTTTTTATGCGGTTTTTTCGTGCGTGGCGGATGCTGCGCTTTTTTATTTCTAATGGCAGGGGTACTTATTATCCTATGAAAGGGCCAGATTACAATGAATACCAATTCTTTAGAATTTAATATTATAATAGAAAAACTTAAAACCCACGCATTATCCGAAAATGCACGTGAAGTTTTAAGCAAGCTATCCCCATCCCTAAACGAAGGCAAATGTATTAAATTAATGGCAGAAACAACTGCCGCCAGAAAAATTTTAGACGCCTGCGGCTCGCCGCCCTTGCCTTCTATGAACGGCTTAAGCGATGCCCTTATATTAACAGAGGCAGGCGGTATGTTAACACCGGAACAATTAACTTCCATTGCACAATTTGCCGCATCCTGTAAAAGGGTAGCTTCATATTTAAACCGCGGCGAATCTGTGGATGGGCTTATTGCATTTTATGGCCGCAGCCTCCCGGACCTAACTGATTTGCGCCTAGAGATAGAAAAATGTGTGCGCGGGGATTCAATTTGCGACGAAGCAAGCGCTTCGCTTAAAGATTTACGCCGCAGGATGGAGAACCTTGAAGGGAATATAAAAGAAAAATTATCGGCGCTGCTAAAGAGCCGCAAAGAATATTTGTCAGACAATTATTATACAACCCGTGGCGGGCGCTATGTATTGCCGGTATTAAGGCAGTTTAAAAACCAAGTAAGCGGCACAGTAGTCGAAGTTTCCGGAACCGGGTCTACTATATTTATAGAACCCTCCGCAGTATCAAAGCTACAGGCAGAATGGTCAATGCTTTCTATTGAAGAGGATAGCGAGGTACGCCGAATTTTATATACTTTGACGTCTATGGTAGAAAACCATATCGGTTCTATCCGGCTGGGCATGGAAGCCATGGAAATTTTAGACGCCTTGTTTGCCAAGGCTAAATTAAGTTTAGAAATGAAAGCCGGGCCAGCCCAGATCGGTACAGGGCGTAGGGTAATAATTAAACAAGGCCGCCACCCCCTCCTAAGCCCGGAAAATTGTGTGCCCTTAGATTTTATTATGGATGAAGGGGCCTCCGGCGTTATAATCACAGGGCCGAATACCGGCGGCAAAACTGTTACTGTTAAAACCGTCGGGCTCCTTTCGCTTATGGCCCAGTGTGGGCTCCATATACCATGCGCAAGCGGCTCTTATATAGCAATGCATGACGGGTACTTTTGCGATATTGGCGACAGCCAGGATATATCCCAAAACCTTTCCACATTTTCGGGGCATATGTCCAATATAATCCGGATACTTGAAAGCGCCAGCTGCGACAGCTTAGTAATGCTTGACGAACTCGGCAGCGGCACCGACCCGGCCGAGGGTATGGGTATCGCTATCGCTGTTTTGGAAGAGCTTAAACGGCGTGGCTGCATGTTCCTTGTAACAACCCACTACCCGCAGGTTAAGGACTGGTCAGAAAACACAGAAGGGGTCCGGAGCGCAAGGATGGCCTTTGATAAAAAAAGCTTGCAGCCTTTATATTTGTTAGAAATGGGCAAGGCCGGGGAAAGCTGCGCGCTTGATATAGCCAGGCGCCTTGGCTTGGCCGAGCATTTATTATTAAGGGCACAGCGTGAAGTTTATGGCGGCCATGATAAAATAGAAACTAACCCGCCGGCAATTGCCCACCCAAAAAGTAAATTAGTGCGTTCTGAGCCGGTTAAGGAAACCGCCGGCCATGGCGGCTTCCAGATGGGTGATAGTGTTACCCTGCTCCCTGGTGGCGAAATCGGGATTGTTTACCGCCCGGCAAATGAAAAAGGCGAAGTAATAGTCCAGGTTAAGGGCGTTAAATTTATGGTTAAGCATACGCGGCTAAAATTACGTGTCCCGGCGGCGGAGCTATACCCGCCGGATTATGATTTCTCTATAATTTTTGATACTGTAGAACAACGCAAGGCCCATAAAAAAATGGGCAAACACCATGACCCAGACTTAATACTCACTTATAACGAAGAAATTTTTAAGTAAAGAAAAAACCACCCAGGAATTATTTTTTTAATTCCAGGTGGTTTTTTCTTTTACCTATTCAAGCCATTCAACTTCGCCAGATTCTAAATTATAATGGGCTTCAACTACTTCCGCACCCATTTCATGTATTATTTCATCATTTTTAATTTGAGCAGCAACGCCATTTATATTGTCAAGTATAGCATCATTTAAGTCGCTGCTGCCGGCTATGGATGTATCGATTGTATCTATAATGCCCTGCAAATTCTCTGGGAATTCGCCGCCTTCAAAAGCCCCGGTTACCGCGCCGCAGCTGCTATGCCCAACAACAACAACTAAAGGCGTATGTAGATGTTCAACCGCATATTCTATTGAACCTAATGCAGTATCGTCAGCGATATTTCCGGCGTTCCTTATAACAAAAATATCACCAAGCTTTTGGTCAAAGTATAGTTCCGGCGGGACCCGGGAGTCAGAGCATGTTACAACAACTGCAAAAGGGCTCTGCCCATCAGAAAGCATCCCCCTATCTTCAGTGTTAGAATCACGGGACATAGCTTGGTTATTAACAAAACGCTGGTTGCCCTCTTTCAAAAATTGCAAGGCTGTTTGTGCATCGCTAACAATTTCTTCGGGCCCATGGATATCTGGGGCGGTTTCTGGGGCAGTAGTTTGTGCAGTGTTACAAGCCGCCAATATAAATAAAATTGAGAATAGCATTATCATTTTAGAAACCCGTTTAATTTTCATCACCCTTAAAATAATTTTGGTATAAAAATAAATAATAATTTACGGTTTTTCATATAAGCTAGCCTTAATGCCTCCCCCACATTAGGATAATATTTGTACTTTGTTGGTTGTACAAATAATTTTCTATTTTTTTCCATGATATATTTTACCATGGCTTTTGCTTATTGTAAATAAATATACATATCAAGCGCCGCATCTAAATTACAAATCCAATTGCCCATTAACAACTTATGAAAGAAAATTTTTAAAATTTTCCCGAACCCTATTTTCTTTTTTAAAAAAATATTATATAATAAAAAAAAGAATGGGTGAACCGGTTCGCCCTATGAGGGGTTAAAAATGTCAACTGTAAGGGATATCCGCAATTTAACAGGTTTGTCACTGGCTACGATTTCAAAATATTTAAATGGTGGCAATGTTTTGCCAGAAAACAGGGAAGCTATTGATAAGGCGGTAAAAGAATTAAATTACGAGGTTAATGAAATAGCCAGGATATTAAAAACAAAAAAGACAAAAATTATTGGTGTCTTGATACATGACTTAAACAATGTTTTTGCCGGCAAAATAATTTCCACTATACAAGGCTTGTTGCGTCAACAAGGTTATGGTGTATTTATTTGCGACTGTATGGGCAGTAATGAAATAGAGAAAGAAGAAATAATTTTTTTATTGTCAAAACAAGTAGATGGTATTATTACTTTCCCAACATCAGAAGACCCCACATATTTAGAGCCAGCAAAAAGAAAAGGCATCCCTGTGGTGCTTATAGACCGTGTTTTCCAGAACCAAGAATATAACAGCGTCACGATAGACAACGAACTAGGCGCAAAGGCGGCAATTCAAAAATTAATCGAATACGGCCACAAAAAAATCGGCATTATTTGCGGGGATGATAATTTTTACACAGCAAAAGGGCGTTTGAAAGGCTACAATAATGCATTGGCGGAATCGGGGTTAGATACTGTGCCCGGGTATGTATTGCGTGGCAAATTAACGGTGGCCCATGGCTATGAATCAATGTGTAAAATTATTTCTATGGGCAATGCCCCCACAGCTGTATTCCTTAGCAACTATGAAATCACGCTTGGCGCTATAATAGCGATAAATGAGCTTGGGGTTAATATCCCAAAAAATATTTCTGTAATAGGGTTTGATAATTTAATTTTATCAAATATTGTTAAACCTAAATTATGGATGGTTTCACAGCCAATGGAGGATATCGCCATAAGGGCGGCAAAAATTATGCTGAACAACTTGAATTCCGAAACAAATAACCATATTGAAATTCTACAAACACAGCTTATTGAGGGCGAATCAATTGCCCATTTAAATAAGTAATAAAAAAGTGGGCAAGCTACATAGCGCCTACAGCGAAAGGGTGAAGGATTAGTTTGAAGGCAGCAGTTTTATATGCAAATGATGATATAAGGTATGATAATTATAAAGACCCAGAATTAAAGCCAGGCACTATAAAAGTTAAAGTTCGGGCAACTGGTATTTGCGGAAGCGATATCCCCCGCGTTTTAAATAACGGGGCACATTTTTACCCTGTTGTGCTGGGCCATGAATTTTCTGGCGATGTAACCGAAATAGGCGAAGGGGTAACTTCTATTAGCGTAGGCGATACCGTTTCCGGTGCGCCGTTAGTCCCATGTATGAAATGCGCGGATTGCCTAAGCGGCAACTACGCGCTGTGCAAACATTATAGCTTTATTGGCAGCCGCCAGCAAGGGAGCTTCGCTGAATATGTTGTAATACCTGCCGCCAATGCGGTTAAATATAGCCCAATCATCCCCTATGAACAAGCTGCTATGTTTGAGCCATCTACAGTTGCGCTGCATGGAGTCTTGTGCAATGATTTTCAAGGCGGCGGCACAACTGCAGTATTAGGTTGTGGCACGATAGGTATTTTTACTATTCAATGGGCAAAGATTTTTGGCGCAAAAAATATTGTAGCCTTTGATATCGACGACAGTAGGCTTGAACTTGCAAAACATATGGGTGCAAGCCAAATTATAAATACAGCTAAAGAAGGTTATTTAACCAGTGCCCTTGAATTAACTGAAAATAAAGGCTACAACTATGTTTTTGAAGCTGCCGGCCACCCTGCAACTATGCATGCGGCATTTGAATTAGCTTCCAATAAATCTAAGGTCTGCTTTATTGGCACACCGCATACCCCCATAACCTTTACTCAAAAAGAGTGGGAAAATATGAACCGCAAGGAATTTAAATTAACCGGGAGCTGGATGAGCTATTCGGCCCCTTTCCCGGGGAAGGAATGGGAGCTTACAGCCCACTATTTCTCAACCGGCCAATTAAAATTCGACCCAAGGTTTATTTTTAAACAGTACCCTTTATCACAAGTGAAAGAAGCCTTTGATTTATTTAAAGACCCTAAAAATGTTAAAGGAAAGGTGATGTTATTCAATGAATAAAATGATCGATTTAATAAACAGGCGTAAAAATGGGGAAAATATAGGGATTTGTTCGGTTTGCAGCGCTAATGAATTAGTTATAGAAGCCGCCTTCGAGGTTGGCATAGAGTATAATACACAAGTTTTAATAGAAGCAACCGCAAACCAGGTAAACCAATTTGGCGGCTACACAGGGATGAAGCCTGCAGATTTTGTAAAATATGTCCAGGGCATAGCAAAAAAAATAAACTTCCCTATCGAAAACTTAATTTTAGGCGGCGACCACCTGGGCCCATTAACATGGCAAAACCTAAACGAAGAAGAAGCCATGGCTAATTCCGATGAGTTATTAAAACAATATGTAAAAGCCGGCTTTACAAAAATCCACATCGATACAAGCATGCGTGTGGCAGACGATAGTAAAGACATTAAGCTATCTGATGAAACTATAGCAAGAAGGGCGGCCCGGCTTGCAAAAATCTGTGAAGAAAATGCCTCCGGCGATGGCCTTGCATATATTATCGGTAGTGAAGTACCTATACCAGGCGGCGCCCAAGAAAATGAAGACAGCGTTTCTGTTACAACAAAGGGCCAGTTTTTAGAAACTTTTGAGACATTTAAAAATGAATTCTCTAAGCTAGGCTTAGACGAAGCATTTAAAAGGGTAATCGGTGTTGTGGTACAACCCGGCGTAGAGTTTGCCGATGCTTCTGTAATAGAATATGACCGGTCAAAAGCAGAAGATTTATGCAATGCGTTAAAAGGGCATGGCGGCCTTGTTTTTGAAGGGCATTCAACTGACTACCAGACAAAAGAAAAATTGCGTGAAATGGTAGAGGACGGGATAGCAATCCTTAAAGTAGGCCCGGCATTAACATATTACCTTAGGCAAGCATTATTTGCACTTAGCGATATAGAGCAGGAAGCCCTGTTTAATAAGGGTGCGGTATTGTCCCGCTTTAAAGAAACCCTGGAAGAGGCAATGCTTTCACGCCCGGGCGATTGGGTTAAGCATTACCATGGCGATAACTTAGAAAAGAAAATAAAACGTAAATATAGTTTTTCTGACAGGTGCCGTTACTACCTCTTAGATGAAAACGTGGTTAAATCACAAAATATATTATTTTCTAATATTAAAAATAACCAAATACCTATATCGTTATATGACCAATATTTGCCTAACCAATACTTACACTATAGGGAATCAAAAATTACATTAAGCCCTGAAGAAATCATTAAAGATAAAATTAAAGAATGTATTTATACTTACATTTATGCTACCTTGCCAAATAAATAAAAAAATTATTTAAAAAATTATTATAAGAGGAGATTTAGCTATGGTTGACCAAAACAAAATACCAAAACATACCCTATCCAACGGGTTAGAAATACCTTGCATTGGCATGGGCACTTTTGGGTCTGACCGTTTTTCGCCTGCCGAGGTATCAAACGCTGTTTCTGGCGCAATTAAATCTGGCTACCGGCTTTTTGACTGTGCCTCTGTATATGGCAACGAAGAGCTTATTGGAAAAGTATTTAACCAAGCGTTTACAGAAGGCATAGTAAAACGTGAAGAGCTTTTTATCACCAGTAAAGTTTGGAATGACCAGCACGGAAAAGGCGAGCCTTTATTAGCTTTAGCAAAAACCTTGCGGGACCTTCAATTAGATTACATTGACGCATATTTTATGCACTGGCCATTCCCAAATTACCATGCACCCGGTTGTGACGGCGATTCACGCAACCCTGATTCCAGGCCGTTTATCGTTGAAGAATTTATGGCCTGCTGGTCACAATTAGAAAAGCTTTATGATATGGGGCTTGCCAAAAATATCGGCATGTCCAGCATGACTATACCTAAGCTTGAAGCTGTCCTTCCTTTATGCCGTATTAAGCCAACTTTAATAGAAATGGAATTACACCCGGCTTTCCAACAAAAAGAGCTTTTTGATTATTGTGTTTCCCATAATATCCAGCCTATAGGCTTCTGCCCAATCGGAAGCCCAACAAGGCCAGACCGGGATAAAACCCCTGACGATGTGTCAGCTATGGAGCTGCCTTCTGTACAAGCCGCCGCGAAAGCACATAATATCCATCCTGCGGTTGTTTGCCTTAAATGGGCTGTACAACGCGGCCAGATACCTATACCGTTCTCGGTATATGAACCGGAGTATGTAAGCAACTTAAAATGTACTACAGAAGACCCGCTCTCAGAAAGCGAAATGGATGCTATTTCAAAAGACGATAAAAATTGCCGCCTTATTAAAGGCCAAGTATTTTTGTGGCCGGCAGCTAAGGACTGGCATGACCTTTGGGACGAAGACGGCACTATAACAAAATAAACCATAACCGGGTAAGGGGCTACCAATTAATTGAGTAGCCCCTTACTCAATTATAAAAGCAATTATAAATGGCTTTCTTTCTTAACAAGAAAGCCCTGAGTTTTTTAGCCTGCTACCGGATTAATTTTGCATACTCCGGCTTGCTTAGATATTTAGCGACCACAGATTTACTTACGCTTAGCATGCTGGCGATTTCCCGCTGGCTGTGCCCGATTTGGCTTAGCGCCAGAATTTTTTCTACGGTATCGGTATCCAGGGGCTTACGCCCGACCCAACGGTATCGTTCCTGCAGCTCTTTGTTCTCCTCTTCTAATTTTTCAATCCGGCGTTTTGCTTGTGCCAATTTAAAATTAGTTTTAAAAAAGCCTTTGCCCTGGTTTAAATTTTTATTTTCTTTTGTCAGCCCCTGCATTTCTTCCTGGACCTGAGACAATTTATATTTTAGCCCCTCAATTATTTCTCCGAGAGCAATATTTTCTTCGAACAGGGAATTATTTTCATTTGTGAGTTTAGCTATTTTTATTTCCAGGCTTTTTATAATGTTGTCTATATGCTTGTCGCTATAATTATCGCGCCAAAATTTATTCCAGTGGCTGTTCCAGTCGTCAGAAATACTTTTTTCAAATTCCTGGGCGGCAGCCTTGTCGTAATCCATATTTGATTTTTTATTTTCTTTCATAACCC